>JBDTWP010000339.1:0-7889 GCA_040006615.1 Ferruginibacter sp. | reverse complement strand
ATACCAATACTCATCCGGTCAGGTATTTTTCCAAGCAGATGAAATTGCTCAAAGAAAACTTTAGCTGTTTCTGCTAACTGCTCACTTTTGTGCATAGCCATTGTTTTGGCACGCACTCTTTCCAATGCTGCTTCAATCTGTGCTTCCCTTGTCTGTGTTTCTGCTTTTTGCAGATCGAGGAAACGGGTATAGGCTTGTTCGAAAACCTGCGAAAACCTTTTGAAAATATTATTATCAACTTCTGAATAAGGAATTGCACGGTAGTTACCAACGTAAAGATTAATATTGTTTAGAATGAAAGTTGACCTGGCATAGCCTTCGCAATTCAGGATATAATTTTTAACGTCGGCGGCTAGCAATTTGATGTCGGAGAAATCAATGAAATGCTGGGTCCACTGCCGGTTCTCTTCCGTCCTTAGGATATCCGCAAAAAATTTTGTCCCGTTTTTCTGTGCTTCTTTTACGCGGTGTGGTGCAGGGTTATCTATGTAGGGTACATGGATAAATAGCGGCTCCGGTTGCCCCGCCATTGCCACCCAAAATTTAAAATCATCGGCCTGGTCGTTTATTCCAAAACTTACATTGTCGAATGCCAAGCCTAAGTGAGTTAATTGTTCGGCTATTACTTTGATCACTTCAAGCAGTTCGTCGCTTTTGTGCATGGCCATACTCCTGGAACGAACTCTTTCCAATGACGCTTCTATTTCCAGTTCACGGTTTTTTAACGCTAACTCTTTCCTCAGTTTGGCATTTCTTTCTTTTAATATTTGTGCCTGGTGGCTTATCATATCCCATCAATTGATTGTGTGGAAAAACAAAATAAGAACAGATCCAGATCAGTGAAGATCAATAATTACACTTCGTTCTTAACTCCTTGTTTTTAGAAATTATTTTTGAAATACCCTGTCTTCGGTTTGACGCTTTGTTGATTTGAACGCTAAAAGATAATCATTTTACAACAAAAAATATGCTGATGTTAGACATGATCATTAAGTTCTTTTTCCCGCAGTCGTCCGGCCCGATGAGCATTACCGTTTTGTATGCCCCATTTGCATAGATCGGTAATGAATAATATAATCATCAGCAAAAGAAGCCATCGCCCAAAAACTATTTTATAAAACAGTCTGGTATCCTGCTCCGGAAACAGGGGAAGCTGAAATTGCATCCTGTTGTTCAACATTAATTTTATTTGCTTTCTGCTGTTCTTCCAATATTTCTTTTAATACCAATTCCAGTATTTTCTAATCAGGATTAATTGATCCGTTGAACTTCGTTCCTTCGCTTTCCTTCGTCTCCACATTTATTTCACCTCCAAGCGCTTTAATAATATCATAACTCTTACTCAAACCCAAGCCTGTTCCCTCCCCTGTTGGTTTTGTCGTAAAGAATGGCTGAAAGATTTTATCAACAACTTTTTGAGGAATGTCATTGCCATTATCTTTCACATTGACTTCAATTTTGCCATCAAGTTTTTTTGTTTTTATTGAAACTGTTGGTTCGCGGTCATTTGGCTGTTGCCGCTTCCTCCCATTCACTGTGTAAAACGAGTTGTTGTATAAATTCATTAACACTCTTTCAATTTGCTGAGGGATGATGTTTATTTTTCCGATTGAATTATCAAAGTCAGTTTCGAGGTCAGCAATAAATGCATTGACTTTTGCACGAAAACCATGATAAGCCAATCGTAAATATACATCACAGAAAGCATTAATATCTGTTGGTTCTTTTTTACCTGATGTTTGTCTTGAATGTTGCCACATGCCTTTTACAATAACTTCAGCACGTTTATCATGATGGTTTATTTTTTCTGAGTTGTCTTCAATGTCGTTTGCAATAAGTTTTGCTTTATCATAATTACCTTTATCAATTCTTCTTTCATTTCGGCAAATGTCAAACTATTTCTTCAGTGCCTGTATAAATTAATTGGTCACGATTAAATTGACCCCTGATCCTATTATCACATTTCCTGCCGGCTGTTCAACTCTTAAAGAATAACAGGTAGAATTGGTTGTTACGAAAACATTATGTCTAACGGTAACCCTGTCAGTTGCTGCCGGGACAACACCTCCTAACCATATGGCAGGATCGCTCCAGTTTCCATCAGCAACGGAGACATGCATGACAATGCAACCGGTGTGCAGTTGATCATAAAAGAAATCAATACTGTGAGAGCTGAAAATATTGTATTCCGTGGTACCCATATCTGGTGTATGCATGCCAGGTATATCTACAATACGGAGTGAAGATGGCAATAAATGATTTTGCCTATATTGATTTATTGAGCCGCTTCCATAATTTCCATTGCTGCCCCAAAAATCAACCAATGGATCAGAAGTATTATGTACGCTTCCCCAGGGTACAGTTTCGTTATTAAGCCAGGTTGTGTCAAATATTCCACCCGCCCAACCCATTACTCCGCTTACTGTATCAGCAATACCTGGATTGCCACTGGCTTCAAAATCTCCATAAGCTGTTTTTAGAGAATCGGGTACTTCATCATAATCCCAATAACCTGCATGATTGCTAATAAATGCTCCTGCAGAAAAACCATGGATGAATATTTTTTGTGCATCAACTCCATAGGTTGCTGCATTGCCACGCATAAAACGTATAGCAGCCTTTGCATCCTGCATTGCCTTATAATTCGCCGCGGCATAGTTAATTGGATCTTCCGTATAGAGCCGGTATTCAATTGATGCTGCTACATACCCTCTGATGGCAAAGAGCCGGCACATTTCCAGCACACGGGGATCAACATAATTTCCGGTGTTAAAACCACCGCCATGTATCAGTAATATCGCGGGACGATTTATCTGTGTGTCACCATCAGGTCGATAGATGCTCATGACCAGATCAACCGTATCAGCAAAATTGATATTTTTTCCATACACTACTGAATTCACACTGGTTGCTGTGGCAAATATTGAATCATGATAGCGACACTGGGACTGTGACTGGGCTATCATGCAATTAAATACAATCAGCACTAATGATGCTAACCTCTTATTGTGCATTTTTTTTGTCAACATAATATTTTGTATTTTAAATCATTTCATAAACACAATTGCCGGCCCGTTCAGTCACCAGGGAGAATCCCCGATCATAGGTAGAGGCCATTATTGGACAGGAGGGCGGGGAATAGAACGAGCCTATGAAAGTGGCTTATTCGGAGCCAGTCAGTTTTGTCAATGAATTGCCGCAATCAGTCAACACCCGAATTCTCCAATTTTAATGTATCAACTCTTGCCGGGTAACCACCACAACTTCGGAGTAATAAACCAGTGGCATCGTAAACTTCCATTTTGACAAGAAATACAAAATACCTTATAAAATTACTGAATCCAAATAATTGTCAATATTTTTTTGATAAACCCAGGGGTATTTCTTTAAATGATTTTATTTGTTAAGGCAGATTAAATGTATAGCCAGGCTGATTAGGTGAGCAATGTAGAAAATTGAAATTGTATCATTAAAATTTAGAATGAAAGATTAAACTATCCAAAATAGTGATTTTAATTAGAAAATGCAACAAGCAACAACAAAGCCCCGGACTCCTCAGGGCTGCGATCAGCGCCGATCTATGAGATGTATATGAAGTGAGATTACATAATTGTTATGAAGGTTTTCCGTTCCGCTTATCATAAAAACATAAGAATCATTGTTCCTCTAACGACCCGGAAACTGTTTTAGTTTTGGTTCCATCATAATTTGACAAAACAACATTAGAAAAAGAAGCAATAAGTTTTCCCGAAGTAGAAATGACGATATTTACTTCCGAGGTTGATTCAACAGAATAAAAATCACCAATAGGTACCGTTTAAAATGTGCCAATATTATGATAGAATAGTCGAAGCAATTCAAAGAAAGAGCGTTTTTAATTTAAGTAATAGAAGCCAATGTTCATTAAAAATAGATGTTAGCGGCGGAATAAGATATACAAAAGTTAGCTTAAAATCTGGTAAATCATATTCAAAAGTAATACCTATGATTTCTCTACGTAAAGCAAGGCAACTTTTTGACACTTGGGAATTGTAGTGTTAATCGAATTTGGCACAAAACTTTGCCAGAAGGGAAAAACAGGCCGTGTAACCTTATGGTTATTGAGGCTATTTTGTAAGAATTAAATAAAAAATAGACCTTATTTGTAATTGCTACTATTTGCAAACAAACATTAAGATGTAGTTAACATTTGAGCTTACCCTTGTAATGTTAACGGTAATAGGATCACAAACTCTGTAAATTCACCTTCTTTCGTCTCCACTTTTATTTCACCGCCATGCGCCTTCACAATATCATAACTTAGTGATAAACCCAAACCCGTTCCTTGCCCCGTTGGCTTGGTAGTAAAGAATGGTTGAAAGATTTTTTCCACTACTTTTTGCGGAATACCATTACCATTATCTTGTACCCTAATTTCCAGATTGTCATCTAAGTGCTTTGTCCTTACGGAAACCGTAGGTTGGTATCCTTCAGGTTGTTGTTTCTTTTTTTCACTAACAGCATAAAATGCGTTATTGTATAAGTTCAATAGTACTCTTCCAATATCCTGAGGGATCATATTTACTCTTTCAATACTTTCATCAAAATCCGTCGTAATTGTTGCATTAAAGGACTTGTCCTTTGCTCTTAACCCATGATAAGCAAGACGCAGGTATTCATCAGCCAGTTTATTAATTTCGGTTGGTTCCTTCTGCCCGCTGCTGACCCTACTGTGCTGCAGCATCCCTTTTACAATAGCTTCTGCTCTCTTACCATGGAGGTTTATTTTTTCAGAATTGGATTCAATATCCTTTGTAATAGCATTTACTTCATCCAGATTCCCATTAATTACTTCCGTCCTTAACTCTTTAATTAATTCAGCATTTAACTCACTGAAATTATTCACGAAATTTAATGGATTTTGGATTTCATGTGCTATACCTGCAGTAAGCTCACCGAGACTTGCCAGTTTTTCTGATTGGATGAGTAGTGATTGAGTTGATTTAAGGTTTTGCAATGTTTCTGTAAGATCGGCAGTTTGTCTTTTTACCTCTTGCTCCAGTATTTTTTGCTGGGTTAGAGCTTGTTGTCTTTTTTCTTCCGTTACTTGCATTACCTGTTGTGCATTTTGCCGCACATCCCTGATAATTTCTTTGAAGCGAATGGAAACATACACCAGTAAGGATAGGGGAAATGAAAGAAAATTACAGGTAGCTGCAAAGTCCCGGAAACTAATACCATATGGAATCTGCCCGACGAATTCGCTAATTATTAAAGCAGCAACCCAAAGTAAAGTGACAACAACACCCGCTACAATAGACCACTGTGCTCCTTTTAAGGTTTTCCAGGAAGAGACCACATAATAAAGAGCAACAGCGACATAAATTATTATAATAATTAGTAGCACTACCATATAAGAATTCACGAGGCTAAAAAAAGAAAGGACAGATACCACGCTAAAAAATATCAGGACTTTACGCGGCACCTTATTAGTAAAAATCTTTGGAAGAATTACCAGCATCATTAAACCCATTAAGGCTTGGAATAAATGTAATAACGCTGAATGTGCTATAGTACCGGCCAATGAAAATTTACGGTACACCTGCAGATAACCAAGCCATGCAGAAATGCCAAAAAAAGTGGTGCAAAGTGCAATGAGGCGAAGATTGGTTTCACGGGGATTTTGAAAAGCCAACAACCAGAAAAGCAATATTAAAACAAAACATACTGTTGTAGCTACCGTTTCATAAATACCCAGCTCTTCATAATAAGTATTCATAGCTGATACGAATTCAGGACCACTTAGAAAAGGATAAACGGGATAGGTACCAAGCTCAGATTCTAATAAATTCAGGGGAAAGCGAGGAACATAATTTACAACATGAATAGCAACGATAAGTTCTTTGCCGGGTGCTAAATGAATTGGAGTTAGGTGTGGTTTGTCGGAACGTACAGGAGTTTTAAACGGGTTACCATTTATTCCGGTATTACCATAAGATTCAAACAGTTTGCCGTCAACATAAGTGTCTGAAGCTCCACGTTCATTTATACCAAGGTATAGCGGCAAATTCTGAAAAGAGCTATCGAGCCTTATTTTAAGCCTAAACCAGCCTTCTACCCTTCCGTCCTTACTTGCCATTTTTTTTGACACCTGTTCCGGTTTCATCTTTTTCCAACCTGTTGTATTAATACCGGTGTTAGCCCAGTCCGGGTTGTTTCCTTCTTGAAACCGCCATCCATCCAAAGTAGATAGCGGTATTCCCTGAATTTGGTCAAACATCCTGGTCGATAGGTGCACTACTGAGTCTTGAGCATAGCAATAGGTAACTCTTGTGAAAAAAAGAATTATAATAATACCGTATTTCATTCGAATAATTCTTATATTAATTAGTCTTTAAAATTATTTTAAACTCACTTCCTTCTCCCTCCTTCGTTTCTACTTTAATTTACCAATGGTGCGGATTACAGGAATTTAAGATAAGCTACTGATGTTTATTGATAGGGAGAGGGTTAATTATTTGAAGTTACGGAAATTAAATATATTGGCTAAAGCGAATTCGGGAAGTGAAAGATGAACTTCTTACTTTAGTTTAATAATTGTAAGATCAAATAGTAGTTATTACACCTTGTTTATCCTTTTTTTATATTACCTTCTTTTCCCACTTCAGCATTTCTCTTACTTTAACCTGGTCAACAATTTTTGCATATATCTTTACCGTCTTAATATCAATACCCATCAGTTCAGCAACAACATAATCGGGAATGCCCCAGTAAATAGATAGGGTTCCAAAGGTGTGCCTACTGCAGTGATAGGTGATTTTCTTATCAATTCCGGCAGCCACCATAATCAATTTCAAAAATCGATTAGTCGCCTGATTGGTAAATGTTTTAAAGCAATAATCACCATTAGATAGTTTCAATAAGTCCTTTGCTTGAGGAATAAGAGGCACCATCACTGGTTTATCTGTTTTCTCTTGGGTTGCAACTACACAACTCTCAATGATATTTGAAAACTTCAGAGAACAAAGATCAGAATATCTTAAACCCGTGTAAAAACTAAATAAAAAATAATGCAGGGTTTGCTGTTCGCTACCCTTTAATGTCTTTTGCTGGTGCAATGTTTCAAGTATCTGTAGCTCCTCTGCCGTAAGATATTTTTTTGTTCCTGGCGTTTCTTTTAATTTAAGCATTGCCAAAGGGTCTTTTTCAATTAATCCCTTCTTTTGTGCATAATGAACAACTGCCTTTAATTGCCGGATCTTACTTGTGATCGTATTTAAACAATTCGGCGTTTTTTCTTTATTCCTCAAAAATTTTTGCAGCTTCAAAGCAAATGAATAATTGACATCATTTAGTTTGGGATTGCCGGCCATGCACTCAATATCATTGCGGAGCGTTTTGTAGTGTTTGATCCTCCCCAGGCAAAGGTCAATTTCTTTTATGTATTCGTCGATGATTTTTAAGAAACTTGGATTATTGGCCTGATCGGGACCATTAAAACCAACCTCCTCAAAAAATTTTCTTGAAAAAAGGCTGCAGGATATTTGATAGTTGCTGATGCATTGCTCAGCCCTGCTTTTGTAGAGTTGAAATGTGGGATTGATCGTGTAGTACTTTGGGTGCTTTTTATTAATTATCCCATTGCTAGCATCCCAATAATCAGGATGTACCTTGACAGTGGAAGATATCCACTCATCATCTACAATAAAATAAATAACACACTCTCCCAGGCTGTTCGCCTGGTTCTTTCTCAGGTAGGTTCTAAGTGATAACATGCGATCGGTTTTTGTGTTGTAAAAAGCAGCTCGAAAATAGCTCGGAAAAGAGCCATAATAAAGCCTAACAAACAACAATAACACCGTACAACCAATGCCCTGTAATGCAGTATTTACAGGTATTACACTAACAAA
>JBDTWP010000338.1:0-7898 GCA_040006615.1 Ferruginibacter sp. | reverse complement strand
TGTTACCGGTAGATATTGAAAAGCAATTTGCAGCGCAATGGAAAAATGATGATGAAGAGGGAGGTAAAAATATGTTTGAAGAAGAATTTTTTAAGGCGCAGTTAAAACGGCTTGCAAAAAGCGATCTGAAATATTCCTATACCAAGATTACGAATAACCAGGACGGGCAGAAATTGGTGGATAATATTCATAATATGCTTCAAAATGATATCAATGTGATTGTTTATAACTTTGTTGACATGCTGAGCCATGCACGCACAGAGATGGAAGTATTGAAAGAACTCGCTGGTGATGAAACCAGTTACCGGAGCATTACAGAAAGTTGGTTTGAACACTCCCCGCTTCACCAGGCGTTAAAAAAGATTGCCGACAAAAAGGTTACCCTGATCGTAGGAACTGATCATGGAAGTGTAAGGGTAAAATCACCCGCTAAAGTAATAGGGGATAAGCTTACAACCGCTAACCTTCGTTATAAACATGGCAGAAACTTAAATTACGAACCTAAAGATGTATTAGCCTTTAAAAATCCCCGCGAAGCGGGCCTGCCTGTCCCGAATGTAAACTCATCATTTATATTTGCAAAAGGAGATATGTTTCTTTGCTATCCCAACAATTACAATCACTTTGTAAATTATTATAAAAACACCTTTCAGCACGGTGGTGTAAGCCTGGAAGAAATGATTGTGCCGGTGATAAGGATGACGAATAAATAGAAAAGGCATGGTTGAAGGTTGAAGGTTGAAGGTTTCAAAACTATGAATAAAGATCTATCAACCATGAACAGGCCGCAACCAAAAAGCAGTTATCAACGATTGTTGAAAAAGATTTTTTTTATTGTTCTTCTTAAATAGGAAGTTGCACTGAATTTGAAAGCATTAAAAGTCCCTCTAAGGATTCCGGCCGTGAAATATACCCAGAACATATTAGATAAAATAGAAAAAATAGCCGAAGAAAGCGGATATGTGATCCGTTATGAAAGAGGTAATTTCCAAAGCGGGTATTGTATTCTGCAGGAGAAAAAAGTAGTGGTGCTGAATAAATTTTTGCAAACAGAAGGCAGGATAAATACCCTTATTGATCTTACGCCTCAACTGGAGATCCATATTGATTCCCTTACTCACGAAAGTCAAAAAATGTATGATGAAGTGATGAGTATGGCTCATGAAAAATAATCAATATCCCTGCCCGGGATTATATCGTAAACTGGCTTCTGACGGCGTCTGCCAAGGCTGGTTCCCCTGATTTATATTTTAATTGATTCATTTGATTCTATCTTTTTCGGGTTGCTTGAATCAAATCCCTAATTTTGCGCCGTGCAATGTCCCCCGGTAACAATAACATTTCTCGGCACAGGTACCAGTAGTGGTGTACCTTTAATTGCCTGCGAATGCGCAGTATGTACTTCCACTAATAAAAAAGACAATAGGTTAAGAAGTAGTATTTTAGTGCAAAGTGCAGGCACTTCATTTGTAGTGGATACCACACCGGATTTCAGGTGCCAGATGCTGCGTGCGAAAGTTAAAAAATTAGATGCGGTCTTATTTACCCATCCGCACAAAGACCATATCGCCGGCCTTGACGATATAAAAGCATTTAATTTTCTTTCTGGTAAGCCAATGGAAGTTTATGCCAATTCATTAACTGAGGAGGCGTTGAAAAGAGAATTTTACTACATATTTTCTGATAAAAAGTATCCGGGCATTCCGGAAATAAAATTAAATATCATCGGGCTGTCGCCATTTTCCATTGGAGATATTCCGGTGCTCCCCATTCTAGTGTGGCATTTGAATATGCCGGTTTATGGATTTCGCTTTGGCAATTTTACCTATATTACCGACGCAAATAGAATTGATGATGAGGAAAAGGAAAAAATTAAAGGAAGCGATATCCTGGTCATAAATGCCTTGCGATATAAGAAACATCTTTCCCATTATACTTTGGATGAAGCAGTAACACTTGTGAAGGAGCTTAAAGTACCCCGGGCATATTTTACACATATAAGTCATCAATTGGGAAAGTATGATGATGTAAATAGCAAACTTCCGGATGGGATTGAACTGGCGTATGACGGACTACAGCTGGTGAATGGTGAAGCGTGAAGAGTGTCATTGACGATTGAACATGGACCATTCACGAATACAAGCTTTATTTTTCCCCGGCTATTGCAAATGCAGGTAATAGTTACTATTTTGGTAGCTAATCCTGTCAATCATGTGGAAACATAATATTTCCGGCTACCTTAATTTTACTAAAAAAGACCGGACCGGAATCCTCGTAATTCTTTCACTGGTCGCTTTCTTTATAATACTCCCATTTTTTTATCCTTATTTGATTAAAAGGGAAAAATATGATCATAAAGATTTTGAAAAAGCGATTGCTTCACTCCGGATAAAACAGGCGGATAGTTCAGGCTGGTTTTTAAAGCGAAATCCGGATAAGCGTGCTTATCAAAATTATGATCAATCTTTCAATAAGAGTTATTACAGCCGGCTATCCAAAGGGGAATTATTTTATTTTGATCCTAATTCAGCAAGCCCCTCTGAATGGAAAAAATTAGGCGTACGGGATAAAACAATTGCTACAATTCAAAATTATTTATCTAAGGGAGGAAGATTTTATAAGAAGGATGATATCAGCAAAATATGGGGCTTACATGAAAATGAGATACAGCGGTTAATCCCTTTCATTCAAATTCATGATACCAATTCAACAAATTACCCTTCGGAAAAGCTGTTTGAAAAAAAGGAAAATAAAAAAACAATCAATTCAACCGCTGTTGTTGACATAAATGTTGCTGATACCGCCGAATTAATCGCTTTGCCGGGGATCGGCAGCAAATTATCCCGGCGGATCATTAATTTCAGGGAGAAGCTGGGTGGTTTTTATAATGTGGAACAAATAGGCGAAACCTTTGGATTGCCTGATTCCACCTTTCAAAAAATCAAACCATGGCTCACTGTCAGCAACATGGAGCTCAGGCGCATCAATATCAACACCGCTACCATTGATGAAATGAAATCACACCCTTATGTCCGGTATACCCTGGCCAATGCTATCGTTCAATACCGCACACAACATGGCAATTATACAAATGTTGAAGATCTGAAAAGAATTATATCTGTCACAGAGGAGGTTTTTGACAAACTGGCACCATATTTAGCCGTCAATTAAGTTATTATTAGTGTAACAGGCATTATCCTTAATACTCAACTAACAATCGTTAGTATTTTAAAATGCTTTATTTTGCATCTTCAACATCTAAAAAAAGTATGAATTTTCAACAAAGTGAACTAACGCAACATGTGGCAGACACTGCAAGGGATTTTGCCCGACAATATATCAGGCCGCACCTGATGGAATGGGATGAAAGCCAGGAGTTTCCAATATATATATTTAAAGAGTTGGGGAAACTGGGCCTGATGGGTGTGTTGGTGCCGGTAGAGTATGGTGGCGCAGGGTTTAGTTATATTGAATATAATGTCATCATCCAGGAAATTGCAAAAGTCTGCGGATCCATTGGTTTATCACTGGCTGCTCATAACTCCCTTTGCACCGGCCATATTTTAACCTTCGCCAATGAGGCCCAAAAGAAAAAATATTTACCCAAATTAGCGTCCGGGGAGTTTTTAGGTGCCTGGGGTCTTACGGAACCCAATACGGGAAGTGATGCGGGAAATATGAAAACGACTGCTGTAAAAGATGGAGATGAATGGATATTGAATGGTACAAAAAACTGGATCACCCACGGCAAAAGCGGTGATGTTGCTGTAGTAGTTTGCCGTACCGGTGAGCCAAGGACGAGGGATAATTGCACGTCCTTTATTGTTGAACGTGGTACACCCGGATTCAGTGCAGGCAAAAAGGAAAACAAATTGGGAATGAGGGCAAGTGAGACTGCTGAAATGATTTTTGATAATTGCCGGATACCGGACGCCAACAGGATGGGAGAACCTGGCGAAGGATTCAAACAATCGATGAAAGTTTTGGATGGTGGAAGGATCTCTATTGCAGCCTTAAGCCTGGGTATTGCCAAAGGTGCTTATGAAGCATCCATAAAATATGCTAAAGAACGGCACCAGTTTGATCAGCCAATCGCTAATTTCCAGGGCATTAGTTTTAAACTGGCTGATATGGCCACTGAAATAGCTGCCTGCGAACTATTGATCAACCAGGCATGCTACTTAAAAGACAATGGATTGCCCGTAACAAAGGAAGCGGCTATGGCAAAATACTATGCCAGTGAAATCGCCGTAAGAGTGAGTACGGATGCCGTGCAGATCTTCGGAGGGTATGGGTATACCAAAGATTTTCCCGTAGAAAAATTTTACAGGGATAGCAAACTCTGCACCATCGGTGAAGGAACGAGTGAGATACAGAAACTGGTGATCAGCAGGGAGGTGCTGAGATGAATTGGTGGATAGGGTGAATAAGTAATGAATATTTTAAAGCTTGCGAAAATTCCACAGAACGGCTATTCAACTACCTAAAAAGCCCTGTAAGGGCGAAATACAATAGCACAGGGTGAAGCCCTGTGAAACAACATCGTAGAAACAACATCGTAGAAACAACATCATAGAAACAACATCATAGAAACAACATCATAATAAACCGTCATGATCTTCCATTTACTGCAACTATAGTTTGCGAAAAAAGCCATTTATATGAGGCGCAGGTCAGGAGTTCTGAGATTATTTCAGATAATAAGGTACTAAAAAAAATTGAAAATAGCAGGGATTTAGCTCATATTATCAGCTTCCGTAGAATAATCTTTAAGAACTCCTGCAAAGGGTCCAATTTACTTTATACGCCTGCTATACCCTATTTACTATAAATACCTTATATACTTCATACACGTTTTTCTTCATTACTTTTTATCCCCGCCAAACATGCCACCCAGCTTTTCCTTCACATCTTCAAATACATCTTCTGCTTTATGCGCAGCGCCTTTTACAAAATTTTCTATTTTTTCACCTGTTTGGCCGGGTATCACATCGCTGATTTTATCAAGGATGGATGTTGCTTCTACATCGGGAGCTTCCGGATCTACAACCGCTGTTGTAGCACCGCTTGTAGTAGTTGTTTCGGAGCCTGGTTCAAATAATTTATCTACCGCTCCCGCCATCATCGGAAATTTTTCTTTTACAAAATCTTTGATAGTTTCCAATGCTTTGGTTGCCTGTTCGGTACTGATCCCCGCTTTTTCAGAAATGAGTGTTAATAATTCGTGCATGATTAATGTTTTAGGTTTTTGAAATACAAATATGGCTTTTTTTTTATTACAAAATCTATCAAAAACTAATGTTTAACCTGCAAAATATGATCTATATTTTTTATTAGTTGCCCAACTTTTAATAATTTATTTACCATGCATACTTTATTTACTTTATTTAACCTATTCCGTATCATACCTGTCTACCTTTTCAATATCGGGCAATAGAAGCAACCTGTTGCAAAGTTCATCCAACTCTTCTTTGTCGTGAACAAATATTTTGAAATTGCCCGTGAAAAGGCCATCCTTTGCCTCCATCGTCATTGCAGAAATATTAAACTTCATTTCTCCACTGATCAGGTTAGTAATTTTATGAATAACACCCACATCATCCAGGCCCACGATTTTTAAACCCGTCAGAAAGGATATTTCCTTGTTTTTGGCCCATTTCGTTTTTACTACCCTGTGCCCGTAATTCGACATTAATCTTGCTGCATTCGGGCAATTGGTTCGATGTATTTTTAATCCTTCGCCGGTAGTGATAAATCCAAATACATCATCACCGGGAATCGGTTTGCAGCAATTGGCCAGGGTGTACATGATCCGGTCACTGCTTTCTCCGAAGATAATGAGTTCAGTATCTTTTTTATTAAATGACCTGGCGCTTATCTCGGTCTCATTTTTTTCTTCTGTTTCCACTTTCGCGGGTTTGGGCAGAAACAACCGGTCGCCTGAAGCGGTAAATTCTTTTATTTCTTTGAGATCAATTTTTTTAATAGCGATTTCATATAACAGATCAAGCGAGGAATTGACCTTGTAAAAAGAAGCGAGTTCTTCGAGGTTGTGCTGCGTCATCATTCCCCCGATTGCATCTAATTTTTTTTGCAAAATGTATTTTCCATCTTCAGCAACTTTTCTTTTCTCCTCTTTCAGCGTATCCTTTATTTTTTGTTTCGCTTTACTGGTTACTACAAGATTCAGCCATTCCTGGCTGGGCTTCTGTTTGGCACTGGTAATAATTTCTATCTGGTCGCCGCTCCGTAATTTATGCCCAATGGGAACCAGCTTGTGATTTACTTTCGCACCAATGCATCTGCTGCCCACGGCAGTATGTACGCCAAAAGCAAAATCAAGCGCACTGGCGCCTGTCGGCAACATTCTTACATCTCCTTTCGGTGTGTACACATAGATCTCCTCTGCGAGGAATGAGGTTTTAAAATCCTGGAGGAAATCAATGGAGTTGCTGTCCTGGTTGCCAAGCGCTTCCCTTATCTGGTGAAACCATTTATCAAAGCGGCTCTCATCTGTGGTGCCTTCCTTATATTTCCAGTGGGCTGCTAAACCCTTTTCCGCGATTTCATTCATACGCTTTGTACGTATCTGTACTTCCACCCATTTGCCCTGTGGTCCCATTACCGTTGTATGCAGCGCTTCGTATCCATTGCTTTTGGGATTACTGAGCCAGTCTCTCAATCTTTCGGGGGAGGGATTGTATTCGTCTGTGATGATACTATATACCTTCCAGCAATCTCCCTTTTCCGTTTCATAAGCAGAATCCACGATGATGCGAATTGCAAATAAATCATACACTTCTTCAAAACTTACCCCCTTTTTTTTCATTTTGTTCCAAATGGAGTGTATGCTTTTCGGCCTTCCATGAATTTCAAAATTAAAATCTGCTTTGTCCAGTTTATCTTTCAATGGCCGGATAAAGTCATTGATATACCGGGTACGTTCTCTTTTGGTATCTCTTAATTTTTGGGCGATATAGCGGTAGGTATCCGGTTCAAGGTATTTCATGGAAAGATCTTCCATTTCAGTTTTAATGGCATATAAGCCCATGCGATGTGCCAGGGGTGCATACACATATACGGTTTCACTGCTGATCTTTAATTGTTTCTCCCGCTTCATGCTGTCGAGCGTGCGCATGTTATGCAGGCGGTCTGCTAATTTTATCAGAATAACTCTTGGGTCATCCGTAAGAGTCAGCAGTATTTTTTTAAAGTTTTCCGCCTGCTGGCTGGTATTGGTATCTATCACTGAGCTTATCTTGGTAAGGCCATCTACAATTTTGGCTATTTCGGTCCCAAACTCCCTTTGCACATCATCCAGTGAGATATCTGTATCTTCTACTGTGTCATGCAGCAAGGCACAAATGGTACTCCGTACGCCCAATCCAATCTCTTCCACACAAATTTTAGCTACTGATAATGGATGAAGAATATAAGGTTCTCCACTTTTCCGGCGCATGGTTTTATGGGCATCTACCGCCATTTCAAAGGCTGTGCGCAATAGTTCTTTATCACCGGGCTTCAATTTCGGCTTGAGTTCTTTTAATAAACCACGATAGTGCCGGAGAATCTCTTTTTTTTCTTCGGCTTCATTAAGATTATATTTTGGTATCTGTATTATTGCTTCCATGAATAATACGAATTTACGAAAAGAAAGACAATTAACACCCGGGCCGGTACGAGGTCTTCGAACGTCCTGCAAAGAAGGACGAATATTTTTATTGAATATTGGGTGGTAGTTTCCAACATTATAATTTAACCATCCAACATCAAATACAGTAACGAACCAAGTTACTCCGGCGCAGCCGAGACAGGGGCTAATAATTTTAAATCTTTATAGAAATCCCTTACTTTTGCACCCCAAAACCGGATGTGGCGAAATTGGCAGACGCACCAGA
>JBDTWP010000337.1:0-7906 GCA_040006615.1 Ferruginibacter sp. | reverse complement strand
TTTTTTATCAAGAAAAAAAAGAAAATGAAGCCTAACCTATTATCAGCTTAGGTTTACGTATGTTATACCTAATGCTACATGCTTAATAAATAACATGATTTCACCCTATGAAAACCAACATTCTTCTTATTGCAATTACTATTGTCCTTTTTAATAGTTATTCAATTGCGCAAATTTCCATTTGCAGTTGGAATCTCGAAAACTTCGGCAAATCAAAAAGTGATGAAGAAATAGCATTTATAGCTAATACGATAAAAGTATTTGATGTCGTATGTATATTGGAGGTTGTTGCCGGAGATGGGGGAGCAACTGCCGTAACAAAACTGTGCGATGCTTTAAACAGAAAAGGGACCAGGTGGGACTATACCATTAGCGACCCGACAGTAAGTAGTTCTTATAAAACGGAACGATATGCTTTTATCTGGAAAACAAACAGGTTGAAAAAAAAGGGGCATGCATGGCTGGAGAGGAAATACAATTTAGCAATTGACAGGGAACCTTACTTTGCAGATTTCGAAAGTGATAGGGCAACATTTACCGTGGTTGCTTTTCATGCTATAACAAAATCAAGACAACCGGAAACTGAAATAAAGTATTTCAAATTTCTACCTGTTGAATACCCGGGTAAAAATCTGATCTTCGCAGGTGATTTTAATTGCCCGCAATCGCACACGGTATTCAATCCGCTAAAAACAATGGGATACAGACCAATCTTTACTGGGCAAAAAACCTCTTTAAAACAGGAGTGCATAAATGAGGAATGCCTGGCATCGGAATTTGATAATATATTTTATGATCCTGCTAAAATTAATTTTATCAAATCGGGTATTATTCCCTTTTTTAATAGTTTTACTAATTTAAAGGATGCAAGAAAAGTATCGGATCATGTGCCAATATTTTTTCAGTTTTCTTTAAATTGAGTTTGCAGGAAGTTTCAAAGGCGGGCCACCCCGATTGGTAGCGGCGAAATTAATAAAATGACTTCGCGTTCAAAACCTGGAGGCATTCCAAATTTTCGCCCCCTTGTCATAGGTATGGTTCTGAAAGTCTGCAGCCGGCGGGACTACCATGACCGGTGCAACCTGTCTTTCTTTTACCTGTCGTTGAATTTTCCATATTGGTACCTGTGGATTACCTGCATATCGGGTCAATATTAATTATTTTCATGACTTCCAGGCCAACCCTATATAGTCAGCAGGCGTAAACTGTTTACAATTCAATATCTTTAATTGGAAGAGGGCAAATTCCGATATTTTTTTGTGTGCTTTTGTACTAAAGACGGCCGCCCTACCGAAAGATTCTCCAGTTGGGTGTCGGCCCGGACAATCCTGGATTTTAACAAGCTGATAATTGACACACTTCCCAGAATAGTAACCAGCCCAAATATCTGAATAAGTGAAATATGTTCATTGGCAAAAAACACTCCCAATAGAACAGCTACCACCGGGTTCACATATGAGTGTGTACTTACCTGCGTGGCCGGCCTCACCTTAAGCAACCACACATAGGCACTAAAGCCCGCTATTGATCCAAAAAATACAAGGTACGCGAGAGACAACCATGCATCAATTGAAATATTATGCCAATCCAGCTGTTGCACCTCACCCCTCAAAAGACTCCCGGGAATAAATGCTACTCCAGCTGCGAGCATTTGCCATGCGCTGTTGACCGAAACTGAACCGCCGGTTGATTTATATTTTGAATAGAGTGAGCCTCCTGCCCAGGCCATGGAACCTATAATCAATATCGCCACTCCCCCTAATTCATTGTGCTTACCGGAAGTTGAAAATGCAGTTATGAGATTTTCACTAAATAATAATATTATGCCTGCAAATCCAAGTATCAATCCACCGATGGTAGCTTTGCTTCTGAAATTTTGCGACCACTTTTGCTTATCCAGTAAAATAAACCAGAGCGGCCCGGACGAAACCATGATAGCTACCATGGCACTGGGTAAATATTGTTCAACCCATATCACAGCACCCGTTCCAAAAAACAGCATCAACACACCTCCTATGGCAGCATTGATAATATTTTTCTTTACAAATACCCTTTCGCCACGTAGAAGGGTCCATCCCAACATTAATAATCCGGCAATCAAAAAACGCAGCGCACCCAGCAGGAATGGAGGAAAACCGGTGATTGCTTTTTGTATAAAGAAATAGGTAGAGCCCCATACGATATAAACTGTGGCAAAAGCCAGTATGACCATCAGGGGGGAAGTAATTTTTTTATCGGTAATACCCATACTTCTATTTTTCAGGAATAATCAATTGTTGCTGTTCTTTCACGGTTTCCAATACGATCGTGGTTCGCGTGGAAAGTATATTCGGGATCTTGCTAAATTGATTGCGCATGAGCTCCATCAGAGAGGCTGAATCGGCAGTCCGTATTTTGACCATATAACAATCTTCGCCAGCGATCTGATGTACTTCCTGCACCTCAGGAATTTTAGCCAGTTCTTGTCCCGTAGTACTGCAGCCAAGACCATCCCCTACTTTCATAAAAACAAATGCCAGCAGTTTTTGCTGCAACGGTGTCGGATTCAGCCTGGTAGTATACTGCAGGATAACATTTTTCTGTTCCAGTTTTTTTACCCGCTCCAGTACACCGGAAGGAGCCATATTGAGTTCACGGGCCATGTCAGCATTAGAGATACGTGCATTTTCCTGCATTAATCTCAATATATTTAGGTCAATCTTGTCTAAATTAATTTCGTTTTCGGCTACCATTCTGCAAAACTAAGTAAAATTAGAATAATATTCACAATATTGTCAAAAATAATTATTTAAGTTCTTGAAGTAATAAATAATTTAGAATTTATTAAAATTTCACCAGGGAAAGAAAAAGCGATTTCTTCACTTTGCCAATAAAAAAAGAGAAGATATCATCCTGGAGGAGGAATTTAGAAATTTATTAGCCGGAAATTTCATCAATATCTTATCAGGGGAAAAGGCAGATGGATACGCTTATGGGTATATCACAGAGGAATTCATCAGGATAAATATGACCGGGTTCAACAAAAAATTTTATTTGTGTGGTCCCGAACCTATGATGGAGGAAATAGAAAAGCAATTAGCCAATTTGAAGGTTGATGAAAAATCAATTATCAAAGAAGCATTTTAACCAAACAAATTTACTATAGCCTTCCTTAATGTATTTGCTTGCTTCCACCATGACAGGCATTTATGAAATAACGGTCTCTTTATTAATATGCAAAGACTATTTAAACGCATTAAGCGCAAAGGTGGGTTTGCCGGAATTGTCAAAAGCTCCCAGCGAATATCCCTGCCAGTTATTATAGGCTTCTGGTTCCCAATACAATATACCTGCTCCTTTATTACCAGTTACAGATTTTATTTTTGCGACCAGGTCAGTAATAAAGGAATTACTGGCAGCAGGTTGGTCCCAGCTCATGCCAACTTCCACTACCATAACTTCCGTACCGTATCTTGCCACCATGTCATTCATATTGGCAAGACATTGCGTATTCGCCGATGACCAATCGGACGCGGACGGGTACAAAGACATTCCGATGACATCCCATTTTGCGCCATTGTTTTTTAAACCATCAAAGAGCCAGCGAAATAAGCTATTATCAAAACCATTTGACACATGCACGATTACTTTAGCAGAAGGAAAAACCGTTTTCACAGCATCATAACCCGCATTGATTAACAGGGCAAAATTATTCATATTGGCAGATGCTTTTCCCTCAGGCCAAAGCATCCCATCATTGGTTTCATTACCTACAGCTACCCATTCCGGTGTAATGCCATTGCTTTTAAGCGCAATCAAAACACCAGTTGTGTGGGTAGCAAGAGATGATTTTAAGGTTGAAAAATCCATGGACGACCATGAAGCGGGTTTAGTCTGATGACCCGGATCGGCCCAGGTATCGCTGTAATGAAAATCGATCATGATACGCATTCCGAGATTTTTAGCCCGGATCGCTTTCGCTACCACATCAGCAGAATTATTCCAGCCGTTTGCAGGGTCTACCCAAACTCTCAACCGGATCGTATTCATACCCAGGTTTTTTAGCAGGAGCATACATTCCTGTTCTGCACCCGTAGCGGAATAGAATTTCATTCCGGAAGCTTCCATTTCTGTAAGCCAGCTTATATCCGCACCCTTTGCAAAATCACCCGAAGATATTGGTATAACCGTGCCTCCATCATTACCTGTACCCGGTTTTTTACAAGCTGCGACTGCGAAGAGGTTAAAAAAAATATAAAGAACTATAATTCGAGTTTTCATAATTAAGGTAATTTATGATAGATGCAGGAGTTTCTGAATATTTAAATCACGCTGGCAGCGCTCTGCTATTTGCTAATTAAACCCTTTTAACAATTTTATTTCATTCCTGTACAAAATAATCCTTCCATCATTTTCCAATTGCTTGAGCAAACGTGAAACGACGACCCTTGATGTAGCCAATTCATCTGCTATAAGGTAATGCGATGCTTTAATGACACTGGAGCCGGAAAGGCGTTGTTTTTCTTTCAGGTAGGAAATAAGGCGTTCATCCAATTTATGAAAAGCAATGACTTCAATTGTTTTCAGCAATTCTAAAAACCGTTCATTAAAACTTCGCATGATATAGTTTTTCCAGCTTGGGTATTTACAGAGCCACTCATCTAATTTGATGTGGGGTATTGCAATTAATTCAACATCTTCCTCTGCAATTGCCTTTACCTCGCTTTTCTTGGCTTCTACACAGCAGCTATATGCCATAGAACAACTTTCACTGCTTGACAGGTAATATAACAGTATTTCCTTTCCGTTTTCATCCATTCGAAAAACCTTTACGGTGCCATTTATGACAATCGGCATCATACGGATATATTTACCATAATTCACTATAATATCGCCTTCCTTAAAAAATTTAATTTCACCAAACTGGTGCATTTCTTTTACCAGGGCGGGTTCGAAAGTGGAATCCAAGGTTGCTTTATTATTCACAGGATATTAAAAATGATAGTTTTAAATAAATTATACCGATGCATATTTACCTGTTTAGAAATAAACTTATTGTTGTTTCATTACAGCCAGGCTTTAAGCCCATCCGAAGCCATTTGCAAAGATATACCTTATATCGGCACCAATTGGGGTTAATAAATAAGGTCGTGCCTGCAATCGGAATGCTGATTTAAATCCCGGAGACGTTGCTGCCCCATTAATAGCGCATTATCGAAACTTATAGTCTACGCCAGTAACCTGGGAAAGCAAGGTTTGAGGCCCGTCCAATATTCTTGCGTTTAATGGTAGCGTTGGAGTAACAGGTGAATTTGCTGACAGGTATTCTTTTAAGACGGTATGCAGGGTGTGTTTTGTATTTTTTGTATTCAGAACTCCTTTCATACGGCAAAGCATATCCGAAGGATCTCCTTCTCTTTCGCATGCACAAATGCTGTAAATTTTATCCATATCCAGTGCAGTCCCTTTAATGATAATTTCCTGCACCCGTTTATCTTTCTCCGCGAATGCATTGAAAGATATCTTCATTCCTTTGAACTTAATCATCCAACCGCCTAATCTTTCTGATGCATTTTTCGCAAAAACATTATTTAACTCCTTTTCCAGCCATTCTTTAATTTGTTTGCCATATACCGTTCCGGTTCGTACGGTGCTATCAACGGGAAGCATATCAAACAGGAAGCCATCGGTGATCGGTATATTGCCGGTATGGTCAGGAGTTGTTAGTGGTGGACAGAAACGAAAACCATTAGACAACACGATATCCATTTCCGGGATCGTCCATTTCAGCGCGTCTAAAATTAACGTATCAATTGGGTTTTCAATTACAAAGTACCTGAACAGTGGGATGGTGCTATAGCCTGCCACTTTATATATTTCATCCGAAAAGGGTTTTTCATGTTGCTTAATCAGGGAGGTAATTTCCCGTGATGGAGGAAATTTCCCGGACGTCAATTCCTCGAGTTCGTATTCATCTTTAATAATTTTACCATTTTGAAAAGTAAGATTAAGTTTGCCTACAAAAGAACCAAAAGCACCAGGCTCTACTACTTTTGAATATTTGCATTGTATCGGCCTGCGGACCCGTTCGTGGGTATCGCCCCCCAAAATATAATCTACTCCTTTGCATTCCTCCATATTGGCAAGATTAATCTGTTGTGATAACCCCAAATGTGATAACATAAGAACATAGGCGCATTGCTCCTGGTTACGCAACACATCAACATAGTACATTAAATTTTCTTCAGCCCTGGTGTAGATAATCCCTTTACTGTAAGCAGGTGACTGACGAATGGGAACTAACGGGTCAGTATATCCGACGAAACCAATTTTTACACCCTTTACATTCCAGATATAATAAGGCTGGAAAATGAGTTCGCCTTTTTTTCCCTCTCCCAGATCATGATACATGTTGGCGCAAACCTTAGGGGCAGTCAATGAGCCCAACAGCGTTTGCATTGCTTTTTTATAATAAACAACTTCCCAGTTGCCGGGAAGGTATAAATCGTAGCCCAGCGCATTTAATACAGGCACCATGGCTTTGCCGGTTGTTTTCACAGCAAGCTCACTTCCCTGAAACATATCCCCGGTGTCGACCAGGAATGTGTTTGGATTTTTCTTTCTTTGTTTTTGCATGTATGTTGCCAAATTTGCATAGCCTCCTGTTTTTCGAAACACCGCTTTATCCTTTTCCCAAAACAGTTCATCGTGCGGATATACCTGGCAATGCACATCCGTGGTCTGCAAAATAGAAAGGGTAAAGGGCTTATCATCAAATGGCCTTTCCCTTATTTCTTTTCTTTCTATCGTTTCTGCAATGGAGATAACGGGCGTAGAAGATAAAAGCCCGGCCCCACCTATTGTACCTAATTTCTTTATGAAACTTCTTCGGTTATTATCCATTTCCCTGGTGTTTAATGATTATTACATGGTCTTAAAAGCCCGCTTTTATATAACTCCAGCCTTGCTCCTGTTTCATTATTATTTCGCCAATACCCATTGGTACAAATCCAGCTTCTGGTATAATAGCTTCTTTGGGAATATTTCTTTCCCTTAATGTATTTTCACAACCGGCAAATACAACGCCCATTTCTCTAAATTCGGCTATCTTTTTTTGCTGGGTAGTTTTTGCCTTCATCAGCATTTCAATGCCCGGGCCATGTGCTATTACTTCAATTGCCACACTGTCGCCCCAGCCAGCTTTAAGGTGCCTGATATTATTCATTAAACCTCTCCATACTAAAGTATCACTGCTGCTTAACTGTATTACAACCCGGTGCTTTATCAAATTTACTGCTTTTGAATTTTCGGAGAAGCCCTGTTCCGTGAATGGCATTTGTTTTTCTGCATGATTGTTTTCATCACTCATTTGGGATGCAGCAGAAAACGCAATAATGACCAGTAGGATAATAATTGGTGCAATTTTTTTATACATTTTATATAATTATTAAAGTTTTGTAATTAATAAATATCATTTAGATTTTGTTCTGAC
The DNA here is from genome assembly GCA_040006615.1 of Ferruginibacter sp. Lineage (GTDB taxonomy): Bacteria > Bacteroidota > Bacteroidia > Chitinophagales > Chitinophagaceae > Ferruginibacter. The sequence goes on along the minus strand of JBDTWP010000337.1, from coordinate 435 downwards.
CATAATTTCTTCCTGTTTCCTTTGTTCCCCCTCTATGGGCTTAAAGGGGCCAAGTTTGTGTTGCTTTTCAGAAAAATTATCTGCAAAAGGCCCAAATGGATGGTCAACCGGCTTTTTTGAAATGTCCGGCCAGTCTTTAGCCACGCTGATATGCGGCCTTGGTTGCGTTGTTACAAATGCCGCGACATCCCAGGCTTCTTCATCACTAAGCTGGGGATTTTTGTAAGTAGTGCCTTGCGGCATATTATACTTTACATATTTTGCAATATTGCTGACGCGAAACAATCCTGCACCATCATTAAAACTGCTACTGCCCCACAGGGGAGGATAGATAAATTCTGTTTTATCTTCGGTAAGAACTCCCTCACCATTTTGCTGGTGGCAAAGCTGGCATCTGGTTGTGTAAACTTTTATTCCTTTTTCAGCATCAGCTGC
>JBDTWP010000336.1:0-7926 GCA_040006615.1 Ferruginibacter sp. | reverse complement strand
TCGAGGCCGCTTTCATATACTAATTGCGAACGTTTCACCTAATTCTATAAATTAAATTTGATGGTAACGTGAAAGATATTTTAAAAATCTTTAATTTAGGGGACTTAATTCTAAATATATTTTGGAAGTAACACATAAATACAATGAAGATGAATTGGTACTGCTGCTTCAAAGACAGGATCAGCAGGCCTTTTCTTACCTTTATGATAATTATGCCCCCGCCCTGAACGGGGTGATTTTTCGATTAGTATCCGATAAAACACTTTCCGAGGATATTTTGCAGGAAGCCTTTGTTAAGATATGGAATAATTTTTCAAGCTACGATAAATCCAAAGGCCGTTTGTTTACCTGGATGATGAATCTTACAAGGAATCTTACTATTGATACATTAAGGAGCAAGGGGTATAAAAATCAAAATAAGATCTCAGGTGATGAACATTCCGTAAATAACTATCAGGACGCAGGTTCCGGTATGGATAAATTTGATGCAATAGGTATCAGGAAACAACTGAATAACCTAAAACCTGAACAGCGGATAATTATTGATCTGGCTTATTTCAATGGATTTACCCAGGATGAAATAGCCAAAGAAATAGGGATCCCCCTGGGTACCGTTAAAACGAGAATGAGAACTGCCATTTTGGAACTTAGAAAAATACTGCAATTCACATAAATTGGAGACACAGGATATCATATCATCGGGTTTGCTGGAGCTATATGCTACCGGAATCGCTTCTGAAAAGGAAAATCAGGAAGTAGAGCAATGGGTAGCACAATATCCTGAAGTGGAAGCTGAATTAAAGGCGATAACCATTAGTATGGAAGCTTACGTCAAGGCGCATTCCATAGTGCCTGCCGATGGTGTAAAGGAAAAAATATTTTCCCGGATCGATATCGCTGAGAATGGCAAAGCAATCCCAATCGACACATTATCAAATATGGGTGCGAAAGTTGCCGGCAGAAATTATTACTGGAAAATGGCCGCCGCCGCATCGGTTGTATTGTTGATTGGAAGTATTGCACTCAATATCGTTACTTATAACAGGTATACTGATACTTATAACAGGTATACTGAAGCTGACAGGAGTCTGTCGGCGGCCAGGCAATCATTAGGCGCATTGGAAGAAAAAAATAAAATAATGGAAGATGGATTGAATATAGTTCAAAGTAAATATAGTGTACCGGTTTCTTTAAAGGGCCTCGAAGCTTCACCGGAAGCAGCGGCGAAGGTCTTCTGGATGCAAAATACCGGAGAAGCATATATTGATCCAAGTAATCTGCCGGATGCTCCGGTGGGTAAACAATACCAGTTTTGGGGCATTGTAGATGGTAAACCAGTTGATGGAGGTATGATATTGACTTCGAAAAAGGGTGACAAATACCGCATACAAAAAATGAAAAGTTTTGGCAAAGTAGAAGCCTTCGCGGTAACCCTGGAACCCGAAAAAGGAAATCCCACTCCCCAGGGCCCCATGTATGTAATGGGAAAAATGTAGATCCCCAGCCATAATGAAGCAAGTCCTTTACCAGGTAGTTTTTTCCTGAGTATGAAATCCAGGGTTTCTCATCTGCCGTACATGAATGAAACAACTTAAAAAACATTAAATCCCCGGGAATGAAAAATTTAATACAGTGATGACCGTAGCGGCAATGCCTCACTCAGTTTATTACCGGCTGGCAGGATCGTTAATTTACTAAAATCTGAAAACAAGGCAACCCTCGCAACCGTATTAACGTATCATGTAGTAGCGGCAACTGGAAGCCACAGTCAAAGCAGTAACAGGGGATAATTTAACCTTTAGTAAGAAAGGTAAAAATATGCTGATCAGGGATGAAAAAGGAGGGATAGCCTATGTTACACTAAAAGATGTCAACCAATGTAATGGTGTGATACATGTGACAGATCACGTGTTGTTACAAAAATAGGTTTCTTATAGGTTCATGTTAGGTGGTTTGCGGTTTCGGTTTTCCGGAACCGCAATTTTTATTAATATACCGCAATTTCATTTTTAAATGAATTCCTGGCAGAATGGGATAAAAAATACAAAATAGTATAAGTAAACTGAGAACCCGATCAATATTTTACATTGATATTAAACTGCAACCTCTTATATCTGTATTGTCCAATCTTCCCAATACTTCAAAACTGCTATCAGTATAGAGTTTTCCGGCGTCTTCGGTTGCAATAAAAGAGCAGGAATAGATGTTAGCAAGGTCAATAATATTTATCGCCCCGGTAACAGTGCCGGTTGTATCCGCGAGACGAATGGCAAACGGGTCGTCTTCTTCACGAAGTAATACTTTCATCCAGGGTGGGCAATTGAATATACCGTCGCCCGGGGAATATGCCTGGCTAAGGAGTTCCGTCATGCCATATTCTGAATGTATTTGATCTACGAGAAAGCTGTTACGCAATATTCCATGCACCTGCTGCCGGGGCATTTCTTTTATTCTTCCTTTCATTCCACCGGTTTCCATGATGGTGGTAAATTTCAATTGCATGGGGCATTGCGCGGCAAAATCCAGCAGGGCAAAAGTGACACCCAGGAGCAGGGTTTTTTGTTCCAGTTTTTCCAATTGTTGTAAGGTAGTTTGCAATTCTTTCCATTTATTTAAATAAAAACCACTTTGAGGATAATTGTTTTGTCGTATCAGTTTATCCGCCATCATTACCAGCGAGGAATTATTTCTTTCAAGGTAGGAGGGAAGCAGGGCAATCACGCACCATCCCGCCGGATCACCATAAAATAAACGAAATGTATCGCTAAAGCTTTTTTCATAAAGGGTGGTGTCCTTTACATAATGCTTACTGCGGGTTGTTTCTGTGGTACCACTGCTTTCAAAAACGGTTTCCGTATTAAATTCAGTAGTGATCACCCGGTGCGACTTAAAAAACCGAATCGGTAAATAGGGGATTTGTTGAATACGCTCTATCATATTGGCTTCAGTTTTCAAACTGTCGCAATATTTCCTGTAAACCTGGTTATATTCATGTTGAAAACGAAAAACCTCCAGAGCAAGCGGAATGAAATTTTCATCATTTGCGGTAAATATTTTACCTGGCTGCTCAATATTTTTAACAGATACATTCAATTTCTATCAGTAAATTTGAAGAATAAAATACAAAGATGCGTAACACAATTATAATTTTAATCATTAGTTTATTTGCTGTTAGTTGTGGTAAGGATAAATATACATCTGCTCCCCAAATTAAATTTAAATCTGTAGATCCAAATGTAGTAAGAAGGGGCATTACGAGCATTGACCCAAATTTGCCGGTCTTTACAATCAATGTGACTGATAAGGAAGGCGACCTGGGCTATATCGATGGTACGGATACATCATTTATTGTTATTAAGAATTCTTTGATCAATCATACAGATACATTCAGGTTTCCCGACATGCGATCGGTATCCATTAAAAATTTTCAGGCAGATATCAGGATTAACAGTTTTAATATTTTGCGTGGAAGCAGTCCGCCTCCCCCTTCAGGTAAAGCAGACACCTTATATTTTGATATTTATGTGATCGATTTTGCAAAGAATAAAAGCAATGTGATCACCACAGAACCATTATATTATGTAACCCCCTAATGAAGTGGCTATTTCACTTTATACTATCTCATTCCATTTTCATTGCTTTTTGTGCTGCTGCACTCAGCTTGCAAACCCTGCAGTTGTTATCACTCCGGTTTAATGTGTACTTACTGGCGTTTATTTTTTTTGCTACTTTATGTGGTTACAACTGCTATTGGATGGTCAGCAGGTTTTCATTTAACGGTCATACTACACTCATCCCTTTTTTGAGAAAAAGCGTTAGCGGTGTTTTTATGTTATTGTCGGCGGTCGCCGGCATGTTATTTAGTATGACGCATCTGCACCTGGTGAGGTATAATATTCTCCTGACTTTTATTTTATTTTGTTTGTATGCCATTCCTGTTATGCCCATTAAGCAGTTACACTTTATAAGGAAAGCCGGGTTCTTAAAAACAATATTGCTTGCTTTTACCTGGTCCATCGTTACAATCCTTATCCCTTTGCAGGTTTCGTTCCGGGAAATGGGGCATGCTGCGCTGCTGATTTTTATAAACCGGTTCTTATTTATGCTGATGTTATGTATCATTTTTGACAAGAGGGATGCTGCGGTAGATAAGATTCGCGGATTACAAAGTCTCGCTACCGTGATAAAACCCCTTTTACTGCATTGCCTGTTCGGATTAATATTTATAAGTTATACCTGGATCACCTATACAATGAAGGCTTATGGCGTAACCATGCTACAGGTAGCAGCACTTATAGGAACGGGATTGATAACCCTTTGCGCTTATATTGGTTCTCTGCAAAAAAGGGGATACCTGTATTATTATTTCCTGGTAGACGGGCTGATGTTTTTATCAGCTTTGCTCACCGGACTGGCGGGTGTTTATGGCAATAGGCAATAGGCAATAGGCAATTGGCAATTGGCAATGGGCAATGGGCAATTGGCAATCATTTTCGCAGTAACATTACATTAGTTAATTTTACAAAAATTATAATTCATGGCAAAAACAAAAGTAAAATCCCATAAGCCTGTCCTTACAAAAGACTCTTATGCTTTTTTAAAGGACTATATCAACAATCCTTCACCCGTGGGTTTTGAGAGTAGCGGTCAAAAAATGTGGCTGGAGTATGTAAAGCCTTATACTGATTCTTTTTTTACTGATCCATATGGAACTGCTGTAGGGGTCATCAACCCTACCGCGCCTTTTAAAGTAGTAATTGAAGCTCATGCGGATGAAATAAGCTGGTTTGTAAATTATATTACTCCCGAGGGGCTGATTTACCTGAAGCGAAATGGAGGGGTAGATCACCAAATAGCACCCTCCATGAGGGTATTGATCCAGGGAAAGAAAGGCCCGGTAAAAGCGGTGTTTGGGTGGCCGGCCATTCATACCAGGATGGGGAATGGCGACAAGGAAACCCAGCCAAAAGTGGAAAATCTATTCCTGGACTGCGGTGCAAGAAGCAAAAAGGAAGTAGAAGCATTGGGCATCAATATCGGGGCCGTGGCTACTTATGAAGAAGGGTATGAGGAATTGGCCTATGATTATCTAATTGGCCGCGCTTTTGATAACCGCATTGGGGGCTTTATGATCGCGGAGGTAGCCCGCCTATTACAACAACACAAAAAGAAACTACCTTTTGCGCTGTACGTGGTAAACGCCGTACAGGAAGAAATTGGTTTGCGGGGTGCGGAAATGATTGCCCGGAGAATTAAACCGAATATTGCCATCATCACCGATGTAACGCATGATACTTCAACTCCTATGATCAATAAAATGATTCAGGGTGAAACAAGTTGTGGTAAAGGTCCTTCGCTTACATTTGGGCCGGCTGTACACAACAAACTGTTAGATATAGTGCAGGGAGTGGCAGGTAAGAATAAGATTCCCGTACAATTACATGCGGTAAGCAGAAGTACAGGTACCGATACAGATTCTTTTGCCTATGCCAACGATGGTTGTCCATCAGTATTGATTTCGATCCCACTTCGTTATATGCATACCACGGTGGAGATGTTGCATAAAAGTGATGTGGAGAATACAGTTAGACTTATGTATGAAACATTGCTGACTCTGACTCCTAAAACTAATTTGAGTTATTTTTAATGATTAGGTCATCCTCATCAGATATATTTTTATGAAAAAGATTATTCTTGCTTTTGACGGGATCCATTTCTCTGAAGGTGCCTTTGAATTTGCCCGCAGGTTAAATGAACTTCAACCACTATTACTGACAGGTGTTTTTTTACCACAGGGGGAAACGGATGAATCCTGGCGTTATGCCAGTATTGCAGATGGGTCGGATATTCCACAGATGGAAAACAGCAAATCACGACAAGTGCGGCAAATTATTGACCGCTTTGAAAGCCGCTGCCTTGAAAATGGGATTGACTTCCGGGTGCACAAAGATTTTACTAATATAGACAAACCTGAATTAAAAAATGAAGGTCTCTTTTCCGACCCTTTTCGTGAATTAGCGATGCCCGAACTAAGGAGGGAAAGCTGTTATGCCGACCTGCTTATTTTAGGTAGCGAAGTGTTTTATGAAAATATGGGTACCCATTCACCAAGCCAGTATTTAAAGGATGTGCTGCATGATGTCAAATGCCCGGTTTTACTTTTACCCGAAAAATTAAATTTTCCTGAAAGCATTATTCTTGCCTATGATGGCACTGAAGACTCGATTTTTGCCATTAAACAATTTGCCTACCTGTTTCCGGAATTAACCAACCTGCCTGCTTTACTGGTATATGCGAATGAAGATGCAGAAGCGGACTTCCCGGATAAAATACCGATGGAAGAATTGCTGGCCAGGCATTTCATTGATCTTACCCTATTTAAACTGGATGCAGATCCAAAAAAGCAATTCAGCTCATGGATTTCGAGGAGGAAATCTGCTATGCTGGTGAGTGGTTCTTATGGCCGTTCCGGCTTATCAGCGTTTTTTAAAAAGAGTTTCGTCAATGAAATAATCGCTGATCACCTGTTGCCAGTTTTTGTTGCCCACAAGTAGTTTTCCCATTTATATTTCGGTGGTTTTGAATCAATGAACTGGTGCAGGCCGGTTTATTTTATTTGACTACAAAAGAAAAAGACAGGCAAGGGGCTGTTAATGATTATATGATAAACCCGGAGCGGAAATAGAGGTTCGCAACCTGCATGGAAAAATGGATTTACTGATGTGTGGACAAATGAAAACGTTATTTGAAATTCAGAAAACACATGTGGATTTAATGGAGGAGATAAAATCTATTTTGGCTTTTCAACCTAAATGAGGATAATCAATGTTATCGGTGACTGCCATCAGCGTTTTGAGTGATGGTTAAGAGTAGTTTTGAGGTATAAACAACTTAAAATGAAAACAATACTGGTGGCAACCGATTTTTCGCCTTCAGCCTTGAATGCAGCAAATTACGCTGCAGAGATGGCATTGGCTATAAATGCAACTATCTTATTGCTGCATGTGTATCAATTACCTCTGGTCAATCCAGAATTGCCCTTAGCTGTAACTGAAGAGGATATGCGCCTGGATGCTGAAAGTGAAATATCTAATCTAAAGAAGGAATTAACAAGGAAAACCGGCGGCAAATTACCAATCGAAACCGATACCAGAATGGGTGTTTTCTTTTCTGAATTAAACAAGCTATGTGACCACATAAAGCCATATACAGTGGTTATGGGAAGCCAGGGTTCAACTGCGACGGAGCGCTTTTTATTAGGCGGCCATACAGTGTATGCAATGAAACATTTGAAGTGGCCAATAATATCGGTGCCGCCGGGGGCCAGGTTCTCGACCGTAAAAAAAATCGGGCTGGCCTGCGATTTTGATAAAGTAGTTGACAAAATACCCCTGGATGAAATAAAAACCCTTGTCAATGATTTTAAGGCAGAGTTGTATATACTCAATACAGGTAACCAGGAAGTATTTGATCCGGAAATTATTTTCGAATCAAGTTTACTGGAAAAAATGCTGGCGCCCTTAAAACCCCATTTTAATTTCATCGTCAATTCGGACAGAGATGAAGGCATATTGGATTTTACCGAAGAGAATCTTATTGACTTGCTGGTTGTATTGCCCAAGCGACACGTTTTGCTCGACAGACTCATCCACAGGAGCATGACAAAGCAATTGGTATTGCATAGTCATGTTCCGGTAATGGCACTTCATCAATTGTTATTCTAAATTATTATTTTATGGATTCATATATAAAACAATACAAAGAAATCAGCCTGGCTGACAGACCGGCAGCATAAAGCTTTTTATTGCATTAGGTATAACATTCGCAAACCTAAGCTGATAATAGGTTAGGCTTCATTTTCTTTTTTTTCCTGATAAAAAAAAGAAACAAAAAAAATCAAGCCCGCCCGGCTGAAGCCATTCGGAC
>JBDTWP010000335.1:0-7929 GCA_040006615.1 Ferruginibacter sp. | reverse complement strand
CCAATGACCCTCAGCTTAGAAGGCTGATGCTCTATCCAGCTGAGCTACCAAGTCTCTATTTTTTGCAAATATAAGAAAATCGAATAGTTTGACGTTCAGAAAAACTGACTGATTTCTAACCCGAGGGTTGGGTGTGGACCTTATCCCATTTTTTCTTCCAGTTCCATTACTTTTTCAAATACAATTTCGTATTCCCTATTTAAAGCCGCCAGTTCATTGCTGACTCTTTTATACGATGACTCAGTTTGATGAAATTTCTCTTTATTGGCATAATTATCAGGTGATGCCATTATTATTTCCAGGTCGGCTTTTCCCTTATTTAATTGTACCAGTTTTTCCTCTATTTGCTGAAAACGGTTTTTATTTTTCAGGTACTCCTTTTTAAGCTCCTTGTCAACATGGGTATTATGGCTGGCTTGTACCGGCTGGGAGTTAAGGTTGCTTTTAGCTGCGCCGTCTTTCTTTAGTTTTTCATTATGACCTGCATTTCGCTTTGGGCCTGCCGCCTGTGCATTGTCGGTATTATTTGTTAAGATGTCGGCTTTTCTTCTTGCAATTTCAGCAGCCCTCCGTTCCTTCCAGTCTTGCCATTCAGTATAGCTACCTTTAAATTCTACTATCTTATGGTCTTCAATTTCCCATATTTTATTTGCAATCTTGCTGATAAAATACCTGTCGTGGCTTACCAATATGATACTCCCTTCATATTTATTTAAAGCATCAACCAGCAAATCAACCGAATGAATATCCAGGTGATTGGTAGGCTCATCCAACATTAAAAAGTTGGCTTTACTGACAATCGTTTTTGCCAGGGCAACCCTTGCCTTTTCACCTCCGCTTAGTATTTTTATTTTTTTATCCACGTCATCACCGCTAAATAAAAAACATCCCAGCAGGCTTCTCAGTTCCAGATCGGTTTTACCACTGCCGCTTTCCTTCATTTCATCAAGCACGGTATTATTGATATTCAACGCTTCCAGTTGGTGCTGCGCATAAAATGATTCATCTACGTTGTGCCCCCATATCCGCTCACCGGTAAATTCTTCAGTGCCTACTATCACTCTCAACAATGTTGACTTGCCCTTGCCATTGGCGCCAATCAGGGCGATTTTATCTCCCCGGTCAATTTCGGCGCCCGTGTCTTCTACGATTGTTAAGTCGCCAAATTTCTTGGTGACATGTTTTAGCGTACATAATACCCTGCCCGGCTGCTTGTCTACCGCAAAGTTGATACGCATATTGGGACGTTCGATCTCTACATTTTCTATCCTGTCTAATTTCTCCAGCCGCTTTACAATACTTTGCGCCGCAGCAGCTTTGCTGGCTTTGGCTTTAAACCGCTCCACGAACCTTTCATTCTGCCTTATATAGTCCTGCTGGTTTTCATATGCCTTTTGCTGAATATCTACCCGAAGCGCCTTCTCCGTCTCGTAAAATGAATAATTACCTGTATAAAAATGCAGTTTTTGCTGATATAATTCTACCACCCTGGTGATCATGCGGTCTAAAAAATAACGATCATGACTAACCATTACTACTGCGCCCTGGTAATTCTTAAGGTATTTTTCAAGCCATTCTATTGAAGGCAGATCAAGGTGATTGGTTGGTTCATCCAAAAGCAACACATCGGGATGCATCAGGATCATTTTTGCCAGCAATACCCGCATTCTCCAACCTCCGCTAAAAATCTTATACGGCTGATGTAAACTTTCATTGGCAAAGCCCAGTCCCTGTAAAATCTCTTCTGTTTTATGGTGAATATCATATCCCCCCAATATTTCCAGTTCGTGCAGCTTCTCTGAATAATCATGTGCAAGACTTTCGTTTCCTGTCAATTCCAGCTCTTTGCCAATTGCTTCGATTTCTTTTTCAAGTTGCTTTACTCTTTCAAAGGCCCCCAGTGCCACTTCCAAAATAGAATCTTCGGTATCAAAACTCAACAGATCCTGGTGCAGGAAGCCAATGGTGGTTTCCCTGCCTTTTTCCACAGAACCTTTATTTGGAAGGAATTGCCCGGTTAACACTTTTAGAAGTGTTGATTTGCCTGTACCGTTATACCCAATCAAACCAATCCTTTCGTTGGGCTGTATATGCCAGGTGGCATCTTCTACGATGGTTCTGGCCCCAAATTCAAACGTCACATTTTGTAATCCTAAAAGCATGGTTTATCCTGTTTTCTAGTCGTATTGCTGATATATTTTGCAAAAGTAAGTTATACCTTTTACAATTTCGTTGAAGTCGCCAACCCCGGCAGCGGCTTTTTGGCCCTGACGTCGGTTGAATTAAGAACCTCCCCGAAACCGCCCTCAGAGTTTACAACCGCTGACGGTGTTGTACGCTACTTATTTACAGTCGGGTAACAGTGGTTTTAAAGTACTTTATTTAACAGGAAATCGCCTCCCTGGTAAAAAAATATAAAAATCCGGTTATTTTACTAAAACCTTTTAGTTTTGCTTTAAATTGTACCGGTAAATGATTAGGATAATCTTTTCTGGTTTGGAAACAAATAATCGTTTGCCAGGCAATATTCTGCTTGTCGTCCCCCACTTTCTCCATGTTACTATAGCCACTATTTTCGAAGAGAAATGAAACGAAACCCAAGGCAGTATTAAAAACATTAATATTATTTTTTTGTAAAAAATATTTTTCCTTTGCAGAGCCCTCCACGAATGAATAAACGACCTTCAAAATGTCGCAGATTATTGGGCAATAAAATTCCAACAAGTATTTATAAGATATTTTTCACTACCAGGAAGCGACCTATCGGCTGAAAATAATTAAAAATGGCAAAAAGTTAACGAGTATGGAAAAGAAAACGAATTGGCGACAGTTTGGAGTATTGGTATTGGTATTTTTTTTCTGGGGGTTTGTAGCTGCAAGTAACGATATTCTTATCCCGGTATTCAAATTAAAACTTCATTTAGAACAATGGCAATCCCAAATGGTTTCTTTTTCTTTTTACCTTGCCTATACAGTCGGTGCAATCATATATTATATTATTTCCAAAAGGAGCGGCAGGGATCTTCTAAATAAAATTGGTTACAAAAACGGGATTGCGCTGGGGCTGGTAATATCTGCTGGTGGTACATTGCTTTTTTACCCCGCAGCCGAAACTTCCTCTTTTCTTTTGATGATCAGTGGCTTATTTATCGTAGGCCTTGGTTTTTCCCTGCAGCAAATGGCTGCAAATCCATTGGCGATTGTGATCGGTGATCCTAAAAGCGGGGCAACAAGGTTGAGTATGGGCGGCGGGGTCAACAATTTTGGAACCACCATCGGGCCATTGATTGTAAGCTTCGCCATATTTGGCTCCATAACCTCGGATGCGACGGAACATGTCGCGAGTATCAGTGCTGTAAAAATACCTTACCTGATTTTAGGAGCCGCTTTCATTTTAGTAGCTGTCATTTTCAAATTTTCTTCCCTGCCCAATAAAATTGACCTGGAAGAAAGTTCCCTGGCTTCCCGGGAAGTGGTTTTGAATAATGATTCTTTCACTAAGCCAAAAAAATCGGCTTTCGGATATCCCCAACTGGTGATGGGCATGATTGCCATATTCGTTTATGTTGGGGTAGAGGTTTCAACGGCGGGTAACCTTCCGGAGTTCATGAGGCAAAAATTAAATATTGATACACATAATATTGCTCCTTATGTTTCCCTGTTCTGGGCCAGTTTAATGATCGGCCGCTGGACGGCTTCCGTAGGCGCTTTAAATATTAAGGACAACACCAGGCGCATATTAAAGGTTGTAATGCCTTATGTTGCATTTGCAGTGTTTTTAATTGTAAATAAGATTGCGTCCCGCGACATTACCCCATTTTATGTATACGCCTTTGTAATATTGATCATGATTGCGGGCGATTTCTTAAGTAAAGAAAATCCTGCAAGACAACTACTGATATTCTCCTGTTTAGCCATTATGGCCCTTATTACCGGTATGCTCACACAGGGTATGGTTAGCGTGTATGCCTTAATCAGTGTGGGCTTATTCTGCTCCACCCTGTGGCCCTGCATTTTTACGCTGGCGATAGCAGGTTTAGGCAAATACACCAATGAAGGGTCCAGTTTGCTGATCATGATGTGCATGGGTGGAGGCTGTATCAGTCTTTTGCAAGGGTGGCTGTCGAAGGATTCATTATTAGGAATACAGTATTCATACCTTACCGGGGTTGTTTGTTTTGCCTACCTGGCTTACTATGCTGTAAAAGCAAAAGTTATTTTGAAGCAATATGGAATTGATTATGACATCCAGGCAGTGGATAAAAAAGGGGTTGAATCAGCACCCCCAATACTACCTGTTGCTTAATATTGAATTGTGTCCCGAACAAAATAAAATATTAAAATGACGGAAGAAGAATTAAGAAAGTTTTTAAAAAATATAACTGCGGCAAGAATTGCCGTCATCGGCGATTTCTGTTTAGATGCCTATTGGTTTATTGATGCGCTAAATGTGGTTAAGTCTATTGAAACCGGGTTGGATATAAGATTTGTAGAAAGACAAAAATACAGCCTGGGAGGAGCAGGAAACCTGGTAAACAATCTTAGTTCGTTAGGAGTTCAATCGATTAAGTGTTATGGGGTTGTCGGGGAGGATCCTTTCGGTTATCAACTGTTAAAGCTATTAAATGGAATAAAAGCTGACACGTCGAATATTTTTCAGCAAAATGAGCATTGGGATACTAACGTCTATGCGAAACCTCATGCAGGCGTTTTTGAACAAAACCGGATGGACTTTGGATGTAAAAATATTTTAGATCCTGCGATTGCGAACCTGTTAATCCAGAACCTGGGGAAAAATATAGACTCCCTGGATGTGATCATCATAAACCAACAGGTGACACCCGGCTTTCATTCCGCTGAATTGCGGGGATTATTAAGGGATTGCATTGCACAGCACCCCGAAAAGATCTTTATCGTGGATAGCAGGGATTTTAGTTATGAATATAAGGGGGCATACCTGAAGCTAAATGACGTGGAAGCGGCCCGCCTCTGTGGTGTGGATAGAAATGCAGATAGTAACCTGTCTTATGAAGAAGTAAAATTATATTGTTCGGAAATCTATAACAGGTACCAACAGCCGGTTTTTGTTACCAGGAAAGAAAAGGGATTATTTATCCAGGATGAAACAGGTTTTTACCAGGTGCATGGTTTGCATATCATTGCCCCTGTTGATACAGTCGGCGCCGGAGATAGCATGGTTGCAGGTATTGCCACAGCACTGGCCACCGGATACAGACCAAATGAAGCGGGAATCTTCGGCAATTTTGTGGCAGGAGTAACAATTCAGAAGCTTTTTGAAACAGGAACCGCTACTGCTGAAGAAATCCTGGCTATCGGCTCCAACCCGGATTATGTTTACAATCCGGAACTCGCTGAGGACAGCCGCGGCGCCAGTCATTATAAAAGTTCCCAAATAGAAATTATTAACAGCTGGCCTTCAAAATTAAAATTTACACACGCAATTTTCGATCACGATGGAACAATTTCCACGCTACGCCAGGGTTGGGAATTTTTAATGGAACCGATGATGCTTAAAGCAGTATTGGGAGAGCAATACGAAACAGCAGATACCCTGTTATTCCGGGAAGTACAAAACAGGATCCTGGGTTTTATTGATAAGACCACCGGGATCCAAACCATTGCCCAGATGGCAGGGTTGATCGATATTATCCGGGAATTTAAATGTGTTCCGGAGGGGAAAATCTTAACAGCGCCGGAGTATAAGGCCATTTACAACGAGGCAATTTTAGAATTGGTTGATGAGCGATTAGTTAAACTTCGCAATAATGAACTGTCAGTTGAGGATTTTACCCTGAAAAATAGCGTGGCTTTTCTTACAGTTTTGCGGGAGGCAGGTATTAAGCTTTATTTAACCAGTGGCACAGATGAAACCGATGTTATTAATGAAGCAGGGAAATTGGGATATGCCCACCTATTTGAAAGCAATATTTATGGTTCCCTTGGAGATATTGATAATGATGCAAAAAAAGTAGTGCTGGAAAGGATCCTGACTGATATCGGAAAAGAGAAATTTGCAAGTGTGGTAACTTTCGGTGACGGGCCCGTTGAAATTCGTGAAACACATAAGAGAGGCGGGCTTACTGTGGGAGTGGCGAGTGACGAGATCAGGCGCCATGGTATGAACGCTAAGAAAAGGTCGCGGTTGATAAAGTCGGGAGCGGATATTATTGTTCCTGATTTTAGCCAACCCGGGATGCTTCTGGATTTAATGCAAATTAAAACAAACCAACATGTCATATACCCAGCTTGACCGGGATAAAATAAAGTTTAAAGGACTGAAGGAGCGACAAAACTTTGTGAATATCCGGGAATCCCAGGTGAAAATTACGGATCAGCCCAGGAATCTTTCTGCAGATGCTATTGAAGTACTGAAGGAAACTGCACAAAGAATAAGGATTGCAAGGCAAAAGGGCAAAGCGGTCATTTTGGCTTTTGGGGCTCACGCAATCAAGAATGGACTTGCCCCCGTGTTGTGTGAATATATTAACCAGGGGTGGCTGACTCACCTGGCAACCAATGGAGCCGGTATTATTCATGACTGGGAATTTGCTTTCCAGGGAGAATCCAGTGAGGATGTGAAAGTAAATACAAGCCGGGGAGAATTTGGTATATGGCAGGAAACAGGTTATTACATTAACCTGGCCCTGGTAATAGGTGCTTATAAAGGGCTGGGATATGGTGAGTCCGTGGGGGCGTTTATTGAGCAGGGAAAACTTACAATCCCTTCCGAAATCCAATTGAAGGAAGAAATCATAGACAATCTAAATCATAATCCCTCGGTAGCGGCCGCAACGGCTGATCTTTTGGGGGTCATTCAGAAGTTCAGTATACCGGCAGGAGAAATGGTTGTTCCCCATCCGTTTAAGGAATTTAGTGTGCAGGCAACAGCCTTCAGAAAAAAGGTTCCTTTTACCGGCCACCCAATGTTTGGACACGATATTATTTATGCCCATCCTATGAATCTTGGAGCGGCTATCGGAAGGACGGCCCAGCACGATTTTCTTTCTTTTGCTCATAGCGTCAGCAACCTGGAAGAGGGGGTTTATTTATCTGTAGGTTCTGCGGTGATGTCGCCGATGATATTTGAAAAATCCTATTCCATGGCACAAAACCTGGCGCTGCAGGAAGGTTCGCCGATTACAAAACATTATATCAATGTAGTTGATCTGAATGAAAACACATGGGATTGGTCCAGGGGTGAACCTCCCAAGGAAAATCCTGCGTACTACCATAGATTCAGTAAGACGTTTAGCCGTATGGGAGGTACCATGCATTACATTACGGCAGACAACCGGGATTTTATGCTTGGTCTTCTTCATTTACTTCAAAATCCAAACAGCAAATAATAATCCAGCAGGTTAAATCAATGCATATGCAGTTCACAACCACATTTCATCCACTAAATTTAAAATGGGCTGATAGCCGCACTTATCTTTATATCCTTTTGTTTGTGGCAGGGAATCTTTTACTCCCGCAACTCTGTCATCTGCTGCCTTCGGGAGGACGCATATTCCTGCCGATCTATTTTTTTACATTGATCGCTTCCTATAAGTTTGGCTTAAAAGTAGGGCTGTTCACTGCCTTGTTTTCTCCATTATTAAATTACCTGATTTTTGGCATGCCTCCTTTGTTCATGTTGCCAATCATTATAATCAAGTCTTTTTTGCTGGCGGCCGCAGCCAGTTATATTGCTTTTCATTTCAGGCGCGTTTCTATATTTTATCTTATACTTGTGGTGGTAAGCTACCAGTTTGTTGGATCGCTCCTGGAATGGGCCATAACACAAAGTTTTCAAAAAGCCTCCGGGGATATAACAATTGGTATCCCCGGAATGCTTCTGCAGGTTTTTGGAGGATGGGTAATATTAAAATTAATATGCATACTATCTATCACTGCACCTGCAGGAAC
>JBDTWP010000334.1:0-7942 GCA_040006615.1 Ferruginibacter sp. | reverse complement strand
ACATAATCTTTGATATGTTCTATATTCCTGCCCCTTTCAAGCATAAGAACTTTCAGCCCTTTTTCGGTCAGTTCTTTTGCAGCCCATCCACCCGTAATACCAGAACCGATAACAATCGCGTCAAATGTATTCTGATCAGTCATAATGCATTTTTATTGTAAACAATTATTATTTTACAGTAATGATTGTATTTTTTATTGGTAACGCTATACTGCACTATACTATGTAGAGCCAAAAATGATTCCTTTGATCCGATAAAGTTTACTAAGGTTAACAACTAGTTTTAAGTTAACCTTCAGTGGAGGTTTCAGGTTTGTGCTTTCAGCTATCAGGAGGAACTAGTACCAGTGACGTTTTCATCGTGATAGCAGACGGCTGATAGTATAAGTGGGTCAATTTAACTGTAACAAAACACCAGCATAATTTTCATTTTCGGCATACTACAGCACAGGGGTAAATATTTTTCGGTGTATTTTGGCTGGATCATGTTATAGGATATTTATTAGGATGAAGGACTTTAAGAAAATGGTTGATATAATCTTATAGCTTTGACGCATTGGCTGTGAACTGTCAACATCAGCTTTCAGCAATCAGTAAGAATACGCATGCTACATTTGTTCTTCTCAGAAACCTGATGGTTGAAAGATGATGGCCGAAACGGCAATTTATTGGTAACATAACATTAGAATAAAACCTACCAACCTGATGCTCAAAACGACTTTTTTACTTGCGGGGATATTTTATCTGTATACGTTACAGGCACAAACAGAAAAACTGATTTACCATACCATACAAACTGATAAGGGAGGCAAAATTATTCCGTGGTATAATGAGGAAAAAGGTAAAGCATACAGTCACGCTGTTCAGTCTGTATGGCATTTTTGGGACACTATGCGTATTGATCTAAATGGCCTACCGTATTACATGAACCACCAGGTTTGGAAACCGGGCGTTAATGATCCAAGAGGAATTGGCGGTGACCAGTTTGCCATGGCTATGTCTTCCTGGCGATTATTATATGCGTACACCGGCGATGAACGGTTGAAAGATAATATGAAATTACTTGCAGATCAAACCATCACCAATGGATTATCTTCTGCAAACAGCCTGTGGCCTAATTTGCCGTTTCCGTATAATACACTTTTATATTCAGGCAAATATGACGGAGATATGGTATTGGGGAAAGGTTTTCTGCAGCCGGACAAAGCAGGTTCATTCGGACTGGAACTCGTTCTGTTATCTAAATTGATTGGAACAAACGGATATCAGAGTGTTGTTGGAAACCAATATTTATCTGTAGCCGAAGAAATAGCTAACACGCTGGCTCAGAAAACCATGGATGGTGATGAAAATCATTCTCCGTTGCCATTCAAAGTAAATGTGGTTACGGGTAAAAATGGCCCGTTGTTAAATAATACAAAACAGAACCCGGCAAATCCCAAAGATATCGGGTTAGGGGAGTACACTTCTAACTGGACAGGAACGATGGATTTGTTCCTGGAATTAATAAAACTTAAAAGAGGGGATAGTATTCTATACACAAGGGCTTTTGATAGAATTATTGGATGGATGAAAAAATATCCATTACAAAATAACCGGTGGGGTCCATTTTTTGAAGATATTTCTGTATGGAGTGACACACAGATCAATGCGATCAGTTTTGCCCAGTTTATGATGAATCATACTGAATTATTTCCTGGCTGGAAAAAGGAAGTGCCAGGTATTTTTAATTGGGTATATACAAAGCTGGGTAATAACAAATGGAATAAGTATGGTGTGATCGTTATTAATGAACAAACTGCTTACCAGACACCCGGTAACAGCCATACTTCCCGTGAGGCTTCTGCAGAACTGCAGTATGTTGCTTTGTCTGGCGACACTGCATTAAAGGAGAATGCGGTACGCCAGTTAAACTGGGCTACCTATATGGTGGATATAGATGGCAAGAACAGGTATCCACAGGATGAAAACTGGCTTACAGATGGATATGGCGATTATGTCAGACATTATCTTAGAGCCATGGCTGCATTGCCTGAACTGGCGATCACTGATGAAGACCATATTCTTTCATCTACTTCCGTTATCCAGCAGGCAGATTATAAAAATCAGCAGAATAAATTTTTGGTTCCTGATGTCTCAGAAGTCCCCGTCAGTAAGGTTGTACTTCACTACCGGGCTAATGACCGGTCTGGAGAGGAGCAGGTTTACTTACAACGAAAGCCATCAAAAGTTATGATGCGAAACCAGGTATTGAATGAGAATACTGGCATAGGATTGCAGGAGTATCATTGGTTTCCACTATCAAAAGGGGGTCTTCTTAAGGTGCACCGAACATCAGGCAGCGACATAACGATTATTGAATAAACTTTATTTCAGTCAAATAATTCCATCGAATCCCTGGCGAATGAAAAGCCACCAGCATTCAGCGACTGGCAGGAAAGCTTGTCAATGCGATAGCCGACAGCTGATAGCGAAGTGCGTGAATTTATTTAACTTAACAATTGGGATTCCTTTTATCTATTTTTCAGCAACAGAAAAGATGAATTATTTATATGTAAGCTGTCGTTATTTTCCTGGGTACTGAAATTAAAATTACCCAGTATGATGTCTGGTTTTCCATCTCCATCAAGATCGTTAACATCCATAGTAAGCCAGTGTCCGGAGGCAGCTTCCGGAAAAGTATAAGGTTGAAAAAGTAAACCGCCTTTATTGTGCAGGTAAACAAATCCCTTTTCTTTCTCTGTAGGATCTGTGAAGAATGCTATCGATGCAATATCCAGATTCCCATCGCCATCAAAATCCCTTGCCATAGCTTTAAAACAGCCACTTAGAGGGAAAAAATATTCCTGAGTAAAATGATATTTTCCATCATTTAAAAAAATATATATACCATGATATGGTTTTACTATGGGAGAATAATCTGCATTGTCGCCGCAGGTATATAAAATATCCTGATATCCATCCATATTAAAATCGTCCAGTTCAAAAGAAGATGATCCATAAACTGGAGGGAAACGCATCAACTGCTTTTCTTCAAATTTACCCTTGCCTTTGTTGGTATACAAAACAATTCCTTCTTGCGCCTGGGTAAACAGGGAAAGGATATCGGGTAGTCCGTCATGATTATAATCTGTTACAATCGATTTAATAGCCCCGGGCGCCTCACGTAAAACATGGCGCGTAAAGCTGCCGTTTGCCATTTGCTCCATCCAAATGAGTGCGCCAGTAAGATTGCCGAATTCGCATATGAGGTAATCTTTTCTTCTATCCTGGTTAAGATCAACATAATTAACCTGTACGGGTCTTGCAAGACCTGTAAACTTCTTTTCTTCGTTACCATATAAACCATGATTCGCCGATATCCTGCTAAAAATCTGCAGGAATCCAAGTTTATCATTACCTGGATTCATAAAGCCCATATTACATGCAATAAGTCGAGATTTATCAAATACAATATCCACTACTGCTCCCTTGGTATGTATAGAATCAACAGGCACCAAATCTTTATTATATACATACAAGCTTTGGCTATTTGCATCTGCGAAGAATATTCTTTTATCCGCATTGGTTGTATCGATAGATATATAGCAGGTGCTGGGTAAAGAAAACTTCCTTTTTGGAATTTGCAGCGTAAAATGCGGCAAGCCGGAGATCATCTTTTCAGCCCTATTCGCTTTCGGCAATGAATCCGGAGCTGTGGCGAGATAGTACTCAATTATGTGCTGCCACTGTAGTTGCGTTAATAATGGTTCTTTGGGATAATAATCAGGTGGAATGTTGTTGTAGTCTTTGGAAGATGTGTAATATTGACCGTTGAATTCCAGAATTCCCAGGCGTGGCCCCATCCCGGGCAGCACTCCGTTACGCCAGCTTTTTTTATCAAGTAATGAAGGATCAGGAAACAAATGACATGATTGACAGAACTGAACTGCCAGTGTTTTGCCTATTTGTATGGAAGTATCATTTTTGTAATTTACGGAACTGCGGTTGTTAGTATTATTACAGTACTGAAATAATAATATTCCCGTAATAGAAAAAGTAATAAAGCAGGTGATTGCAACAATCGTTTTTAAAGGCACTAAAGAGCGTTGTGTATAAACAAAGCCACCTGAATTAAAAACAGGCAACAGTTACTATGAGTCTTTAGATGCTACCATCTGCCAGTATTCCAGCCTTTCCTGTACTCACGTTTTACAAACTGATTTGCTTCGTCGAGGTTAGTGATCCTCATATTTTTTGCATCCCACAGTAACTTTTTTCTTCCTGGCATTTTACCATCAGCTGTTTTCATTTGGAAAGCCCGGATAGCAAGGGCGCCCAGTAAAACAGACTCAGTGAATGGCCCGGCATAGTCGAATGAAGAACTAAGCGCTGTATTGCCAAATCCCGCTATGCATCCATTAACCCATTGCACATAATGCCCTTCAGGAACCCGGGGTAAAGTTTTTTGTAATTGAAAATCTTTCATTTTCGAAAGCGGTAATAATCTTGGATTCGCACCATAACAGTCGGCCATCACTTTTCCTTTGCTTCCCTCGAAGATAATCCCACCGTTCCAGTCTCCCATTGTTTCATTAGCCCCAAGTTCTTCCGGTCTCTCAGGAAGAAGGCCACCATCCATCCATATTAATTTTACATCTGGTTTGTCTTTTTTACCCGGGAATTTAAAATGTATAATGGAGGAAGTTGGAAAGCTTTCAGGGGTTACGATTTCGCTCATGGAGGTAGTCCATTTTCCTGACATGCTGCATTCCACTTCGGTAGGATAGTCAATGGGCAATATCCGGAAAGCCGGATCCCAAATATGGCAGGCCATATCACCAAGTGCACCGGTACCAAAGGATGTAAAGCCACGCCAGTTAAAAGGCAGGTAGGCAGGGTTATATTCTGTTGCTGATGCGGGGCCTAACCAAAGATCCCAATCAACTTCTTTGGGCACATCAAACTTTCCTGTAGGAGAGGAGAGTCCCTGCGGCCAGATAGGCCGGTTGGTCCATGCCAAAATTCTTGTAACGTCCCCGATCAAACCTGCATTATACATTTCTTTCATCGTTCGCACACCATCACCAGATCCTCCCTGGTTACCCATCTGGGTTACCACCTTATATTTTCTCGCAGCTTCGGTAAGCATCCTTGCCTCATAAATATCGTGTGCCATTGGTTTTTGCACATAAACGTGTTTACCGAGTTGCATGGCGGCAATGGCTGCTACCGCATGTGTATTATCTGGTGTTGAGACTGTTACGGCATCAATATTTTTATGTTCTTTATCAAACATTTCCCTGAAATCCCGGTAATACTTTGCCTGCGGAAACCGTTTTACGGAACTAGCCGCACGACGATCATCAACGTCACACAGAAAACCAATCTGTGCTTTTTCTGATTTGGCAACTCCTTTTAAATCGCCATCACCCTGACCACCAACGCCAATACCTGCAACAGTTATTTTATCACTGGGCGCTACAAAGCCTCGGCCAAGAACGTGGCGAGGGATAATGTACAAACCGGCAGTTGCCAGGGATGCGTTCTTAATGAAATACCTTCTATTATTTTTCTCTTTACTATTATTTTTCATAATGGCTTCAAATAATTGTCAAGGTTTGCGTTGTTAAAATTGATTTATTACGGTAAAAGTTTCCTATCCTTATACAATAGGTAATGATTGTAACTCGTAAAATAGTTAAATCAAGTTATGTAGGTATACTGCGCTGTGCTGACTAAAATTACTATACAGCATAGTACTGAATAGATATTCTTAGCCTGAGTTTTTGTATAAGTGTGTTTTTTAATATCATTTTAGCATCCCCATGGCCCACTCAACAGCATACTTGGCCTTAAAATATTTAACAGTCAATTCAATCTGTTTTTGCTGTACCTCAATTAATTTCATCTCCCTGCTATTTACCAGAAAAAGCGAACTTTCACCCTGTGCAAGTTTTAACTCTTCGCTGCGCAATAAATTTTGATAATTGCCATACATATTTTGCACAACTTTTAACTGTTGTTGTATAGAATTGTACTCATTATAATAAGTGCGTATTTTATTTTCCATTTGCTGGCGTTTATACAGCAGCTCAAAATTGGTTTCTTTTATTTCTAATTGCGATCTTTTATATTCTCCACGGGCTTCTCTTAAAAATAACGGAATTTTAAAATCAATACCCCATTTATGATTATCCTCAATAAAAGCCCGGTTAATTTTATTGAGCATGTTGTAATCTTTGGTTAACAGATTTGCTTTTACCGAAAAATACGGCCGCAGATTTTGCAATTTTAATTTACGTTCTACCTCAAGGCTATTTAATTTATAATCGTAAATTTTTAAAGCAGGGTTCTGCAATGCTGATTGCACGATTAATTCGTCAAGATTTTTATCAACAATATCATCACCCGGTAAAGTATACTCTGGCAGTTGATTATATTCTGGTAGATAAACGCTGTCATCTTCTTTCCATAAATAATTGGATAATTCAATCCCTGCATTTTTCCATTTTAGCAATGCTTCTGTTTGTAACAGTTGATAATTCTGGAACTGTGTGAAAGTTTCTGTTGTATCCATTAGAGCCCTATCGCCATTGATAAAAGAAATACGCACCAACCGCAACCTCCTGTCAGCTAATTCAACAAATCTGGAATATGCCATGTACTGCTGATAAGCTCCAGCCCACTGCCAATAAGCCACATACGATTCAAAGAGAAGATCATTCAAGATAACAAAACGCTCCTGGGCACTTTGCCTGATAAATAATTTTGCCTGTTGCAAAACCGCTCTTCTTTTATCCATTAGTAGACCTTTTGCCAACGGCAACTCAAGACCCAGGTAACTTGTTTGCCCTTTGCTAATTTCGGAGGGTAATAAATCACCACCATTATTCCCTAAACCAGCCTTCACATTACCCACCGGTAAAGGGATAGTCAGTTCCGGATTATTGTAATAGTAATAGTTTTTGCCAGAAATGGTTTTGTTACTGGCCTCCCATTGAAACACAGTGTCAAAATTAGCCTTAGCAGCTAAGAAATCAGCGCTGGCTTTATCAATCTGTATATTTGCCAGTTTCGCAATGGGATGATATTTTTTTACTAGCAGTATGAATTTATCCAGCGGCAGAACTTGCTGTTGTATTGATTGGGCAAAACAGTTTTTACATACCAATACAACTATAAGCAGTAATAAAAAATATGCTTTCATCTACTATAAATTATTCCGGTTTCTTTTCTTTTTCCTCTTTAAATGGCACATAGTATTCCGGGGGAAACGCGTTTATATTTCGCCACAATTCATAAAATATCCTAACATCTTTTAGCAGCGCAATACCGTTGGCACCACCACCCATCCATAACTGTTGCGGCCACTTTTTCTCGCCAGGGTCTTCTGCTACCATGAGCCTTCACCCGATTGTAAAACGAAACATCCGGAAATGGATATTGTAATTATCAGAGAAAATGAAGAAGACCTGTACGCATATTAGATTATGGGGGAAGCTCTTCAACAGATGGGCTATTTAGTAATTTCTATGCTGCTCTGGTAGCGCCATAGCAATAGCTGAGGGAACGGGCCCGGTAGGCAATATGGTGATTGAATCTACATGGGGCAATGACAACCGAATAAAGAGCGTCTGCCTAATGGTCTAAAACCGCTGATTAATGAAATGAAACGCCATAACATTATACCCGGCATTTGGCTTTCTCCAATGGGTATAGATTCTTCTTTGCAACGTTATAAAGATCATCATGAATGGATAATTAAAGATGAAGAGGGGCAGCCGATCAAAGGACAGTGGGGTTTTCCTGCTATGGATTTTGTAAGTGGATTTAATAAAGTATTTGTGAATGATTGCAAAAATTTAATAGACAGTGGAATTCGATTTTCTAAATGGGATGCGATCAACACTTTTAACAGTACGCTTTCTGGCTTGCAACATGGAACTTCTAATTACATCAA
>JBDTWP010000333.1:0-7950 GCA_040006615.1 Ferruginibacter sp. | reverse complement strand
CCGACCGAAATCAGGAGCGACAATTTGGGATGCAACCCTGGAAAGTTGATTGGTTATTTATGAATAAATTCTAAATTTTAAAAAATGATAGATTCTTCCAAAACTATTGTCGTTGTTTTTAATGTAGCGATAATTTTGCTTCTCTCTGTTTCCGCCTGCCGGGGCAAACAGGAAAGTTCAGGGGCAGTTGCCGCAAAGGATGCGCTTTCCACCTACCAGGTTGCTGACGGATTTAATATTGAGATGATCGCTTCGGAACCATTGATAGCCGACCCCGTGGATATGGAGATCGACGAATATGGCCGCCTGTATGTTGTTGAAATGCATGGATACCCATTGGACAAAGGCGGAAGCGGTAATATAATCCTTCTTTCGGATGAAAACGGCGACGGTATTATGGACAAGAGAACTGTTTTTAAAGAAGGGCTTGTGATGCCTACCAGTATCATGCGATGGAAGAAAGGGGTGTTGGTTACTGACCCTCCAAATTTGCTTTACCTGGAGGATACCGATGGTGATGGCAGGGCCAATTTGACAGACACTATTCTGAATGGATTTGCCTTATCTAATCCTCAGCACAATGTTAATAGCCCTGTATACGGGTTGGACAACTGGATTTATCTTGCCCATGGAGGGGCCGTATCCACCACGAAATACAAGGATGAATTTGGTGATGAGGGATCAGAGATAATTTATCCCGGAAGACCTAACGCACCTAAACTTCCCAGGAATGGAAACGGCCGTTCAATAAGGTTTCGTCCTGATAAGGACCTGATTGAAATGACTTCCAGCGATTGCCAGTTTGGTCATGCCTTCGATGAATGGGGTCACCGGTTTGGCTGCAATAATTCAAACCAGGGTTACCAGGAAGTAATCGCAAACCGTTATTTCGAACGTAATCCTGACCTGCTTATTTCTGATGCAACACAGGATATGTCGGATCATTTGAATGCTGCAGAAGTGTTTCCGACAACTATCCATCCTGACAGGCAGATCCTCACCAATGTAGGGGTGATGACATCAGTCTGCGGACTTACCGACTATCTGGGGGATGCATTCCCTGCCCCATATAATAAAAACGTGACCTTCGTTGCCGAACCTGTAAGCAACCTCATGCATGTTGATGTTTTGAGAGACAGTGGTGCAAGTTTTGTTGCAAGCCGCATTCTTCAAAATAAAGAATTCTTATCATCTACTGACGCCTGGGCCCGTCCTGTAAACATGTATGTAGGTCCCGACGGTGCCCTTTACGTGCTTGACTATTACCGGAAGGTGATTGAATCACCTGAATGGATGTCTGAAGAAGCGATCAAGGCAGGAGGCTTGTATGACGGTTCAGATAAAGGCCGGATTTTCAGGATCACGCCCAGGGGTGCAAAACCGGCTGACTGGACCAGGGGCCTTAAGTTGGGGGATGCCGGCATCGGTGAATTAGTAAAGACACTTGCCAATTCAAATATCTGGTGGAGGTTAAATGCACAGCGTTTATTGGTTGATCGTGCCAGTAAAGAAGCAGTACCCGCCCTGGTAGAAATGACCAGGAATTCTTCTCCAATGGGAAGATTGCACGCCCTGTGGACGCTCGAAGGTATCGGTGAGCTTCAACCTCAGCAGATTGAACAGGCCTTAAGAGACAGCGTTGCGGGAATCAGGGAAAATGCCATTCAGCTTGCGGAATTACATCTCAAAACAGCACCCGGACTTGCAAATACCTTGTTAGCCTTGCAAAATGATAAAGAAGCCAGGGTAAGGTTCCAGTTATTGTTAACACTCGGTTATATTCAAACTCCACCATCTGCAGAAGCACGAAATAAAATACTCTTTTCTGATATCAATGACGAATGGGTGCAGATCGCCGCATTGTCTGCTGCCTCATCCCAGACCGCTTCATTGTTGAAAGTTGTGCTTAGTAGATTCAGGGATGATAACCCGGCATATGCATCATTGGTAAAAAGGTTAACCGCGATGGTGGGTGTAGGAGGAAAGCAGGAAGATATTCACCAATTGATAAATGAAGCAGCAGCCGGTACCGGAATACAAGGGATAAAACAGGCATCTTTACTCGAGGGATTGGAGCAGGGTATGAAATCAAGAAAATCACCTTTGGAGCCATCCGGGAAAGACCAGGAGTTGCTGGTTCAAACCTTTTTTCAAAACCCTTCACCGGAGATGAGAGAAGCTTCGTTGCATTTGCTAAAATTGAGTGGGATATCTGATTCGTCATTGAAACAACGATCCATACTGCAAGCTGCCGCTATCATGAGCGACCCGGGACAGGAGAACAAGAAAAGGGTGGAGGCGATTGAATTCATTTCACTTGGCAACCTTAGCCCTTATGTGGATGCGCTGAAAAAATTAGTTGATCCAAAACAGGAACTTTCTGTTCAATTGGCGGCGCTGGGCACTCTTAGCCTGGTTAAAGGCACGCTGGTAAGCGAATATGTAATACAACAATGGCCGGTTCTTTCTCCCGGTATACGCGATGCGGCAATTAACACATTTATGCATGATTCACTACGGCAGGCACTATTGATTGATGCGCTTGAGAAGGATAAGATACAGGCGGGCTATGTAAGTTTTCCAAACAGTGTTCACCTCATGCAAAACGACAACGAGAATTTGCGCAATCGGGCAAGAACATTGTTTACAAAGACAGAACGTGAAAGGGAAAAGATAAATAAAAAATACCAGGAAGCGCTTGAATTGAATGGTGATCCTGTAAAAGGGGAAACGATTTATTCCCAGAACTGTGCCCTCTGTCACCAGGTGAGGGGGAAGATGGGGTTGGCGATTGGTCCGGACCTTGGTACAATCCATAATTGGATTAAGGAAGACATTATGGCTGCTGTACTGGATCCAAATCTTTCTATATCCGGTGGCTTCGACATGTGGGAAGTCGTATTGAACAGCGGCGAAACGGTTCAGGGAATAATCGCAAGTGAAACACCTGCCGCCATAACGCTCAGGAATAGCTTAAAGGTGGACAAAATTGTAAATCGCCGGGATGTTAAGACTTTGAAATCATTGAAAACTTCTGCCATGCCTACTGGTTTTGAGCAAAAAATCAACCAGCAGCAAATGGCAGACCTGCTGGCATTCTTAAGAAAAAATTAAAAATGAGAACAATCGCCTGGTTGCAATATTCCTCTAGCCGGATAAGTTCCGGGTTCGGCAGGTTGTTATCAGAAAACATTATCAGGCACGATCAGAGACGCTTATGGCCACCGGATAAAAATATTTTTCACTCTTGCATTTTTTAATCTAAATTTTTACATATGAGATTAATATTGAAATTAACAGGATTAATAACTGCATGTTTACTTACGTCCTGCGATGGATCAACAAATAAAACTGCCGATAACAGTGAAGCTGATACTATAAAGGTTCAGGCAGAAAAGAATGAAATGAAAGCTGACACAGTCAACAGGCCAACCCTTGTAAAAGCACAGGCGGACGGTTCCTTATGGCTGACAGCAGAAAGCGGTAAACCGGTTGGCCCCAGTATTAAATATATGCCTGAATGGAGGGCATTCGGCTGGTTCACAGCTGCAGATATGGTGGAATGGGATGCAGATGTAAGCAACCAGGGAGAATATGAAGTGTACCTGGAATGGGCCGTTTCTGATGAAGAGGCCGGCAAGGAATTTTTGCTTGAAGCAGGCGATTCACAATTGGCCGGTGTTGTTGGTAAAAGCGGTTCCTGGGAAACATTTAAGGATAAGAATATAGGTAAGATCAAACTTGACGAAGGGAATCAGAAAATAAGATTTAAATCAAAAACCAAATTTGACAAAGGTGCTTTACTTGATCTCCGGCAAATTAAACTGGTTGAGGTTAAATGAATATGACAGGTTTCATATTAAGGCCTATGCAACCAGGTGACACCGAAGCCGGCATGAATTTATCCAAAGCGGAAGGCTGGAATCAAACAGGAAGGGACTGGAAGCGCTTAATAGAAAATCCTGGAAACGTTTGTATGTTGGCTGAAGGTGACGACAAAGTTATCGGAACAACAACCGCGATAAATTATTCCAACCAGCTTGCCTGGATTGGTATGGTATTGGTGGATAAAGCGTATAGGGGCCAGGGGGTTAGTAAATCACTCCTCACTGATATTTTTGAAAAAGTAGCGGCCTTCAAATCCGTTAAGCTGGATGCTACGCCAGATGGACAGCAGGTCTATAAAAAGTTTGGCTTTAAAGACGAGTACCTCATTGCAAGAATGACAAATACCTCATTCAGAAATTTATTTCCTGAAGATGACAATGATATATTACCTGAGTCAATTCAGTTCCGGCATATTCCCGAAATTATTGCTTTGGATAAACTTGTTTTTGGCGTTAACAGAACCCAGTTGTTTGAATCCTTAATAAAAGAATATCCTGGCAGATCATGGTTAATTAAGCGAAACAATCGTATCACAGGTTTTGCGCTGGGGCGGGAGGGAAACAGGTATAATCAAATAGGACCCGTGATAGCATCAGGCTCATCTGACGCCAAATTACTGATCATGAAAGCCCTGAAGGGTCTTGAAAATCAGGCGGTAGTGGTAGATGCATTGTGCGATAAAGAAGATTTGGTTAACTGGCTGAATTCAATCGGGTTTATCAAACAGCGGCAGTTCATAAGGATGTACAAAGAAGTAAATCCTTTTCCGGGAGTTGCAGATAACCAATATTTGATCTGCGGACCAGAGTTTGGTTGATTGTTTAGGGTTTACGGTTTTTTGTTTACTGTTTACTGTTTTCTGTTTACAGTTTACAGTTTTCTGTTTTCTGTTTACTGTTTTCAGTTTACTGTTTTCAGTTTACTGTTTACTGTTTACTGTTTATTGCTTATTGCCTATTGCTTATTGCCCATTGCCCATTGCCCATTGTCTATTGCTCATTGCCCATTGCCTATTGCCCATTGCCTATTGCTCATTGCCTATTGCCCATTGCCCCTTGCCCATTGCCCCTTGCCCCTTGCCTATTGCCCATTGCCTATTGCTCATTGCCTATTGCCCATTGCCTATTGCTCATTGCCTATTGCCCATTGCCCCTTGCCCATTGCCTATTGCCCATTGCCTCTTACCCATCACTCATCACTCTTTAATCGATGCGCTCACTAATTTATAAACCTTCCCATCCGGCTTTACCAATATATATAATTCTCCTTGCGCATCCCTGCCAAAGTGCATATCAACCCGAAGCTCACTTCCGGGGGCTTTGAAAGTTCTTTGGATGCCGTTTATGGAAAATTTCCATTCTTTGATTGGCGCAAGTTTTCCCTGCTTAATATCTGCCATCTCTATATAAAACAACCTTCCTGAAGCAATATCGCCAAAAATAAATTTCCCTTTCAGTTTTGGTATTGCTTTGCCTGTATATTCATAGCCGCCTGCAATAGCTGTCCAGCCTCCATCGTGGTCATATTGCGCTATGGGATAGGTGATATGATAAATACTGTCATTTGCAGGAAGCGGATAAACCTTAGTCAGATCACCGTAAGGATTCAAAACAAAAGTACCTTCCCTGATCGGCCACCCATAATCATGGCCAGGCAGGATAAGGTTTACCGATTCAATATTTCCTTCACCAATATTGCAAACGAGTATCTGGCCTGCCTTACCCCAGGTAATGCGATGGGGGTTTTTGAAACCCCAGGCATAAATTTCCCGCAGCGTTTTAGTGTTTTGGTCTTTGGCAAAAGGATTATCCTCCGGGATACCGTATTTGCCGTTGGCGCTGTTATGGCCCGCCGGGTCAATCCGGAGAATAGTACCCCATATTTTTTCCAGGCTATGTGTTAGAAAAGGATAGCCCGTTTCTACAACGCCGCCATCACCTACACCTAAGTACAACATGCCGTAATCTTTGTTGCCGGGTTTCGCAAAGGGATTGAAACTAATCTCCTGGATGCCATGGATGACATATACCATATTCACCCTTAACAATTCCCTGCTTGTTCCGGAAAAGGTAGCTGCGCCGGGTTTGTCGGCCTTCCATTCCGTCAGCACGTATTGGAGGGTAACCTTAATAGAATCTGCATAACTGAAATCGGCTTTTCCTGAACCCGGAGCCTCTGAATGAGTTGTATACAGGAGCCCGTTTTTTGCGAATTCAGGGTGAAAGGCAAAACTTCCAAAACCGGTTCCCAGCCCGGCTTCATGAATAAATGCGGGCTTCAATTTAGCCATATCCATATACACGATGGGCTTATTATTTTGCAGCCTGTACAACTTTCCGCGAAGGTCGAGTATAAAAGAACTGCCGGAATTAGGCTCAAAGTCTAATTTCGTAATCCTGGTCAGTGGCAACTTGCCACTATCGCCGGACGGAGGAATTTGTGTCACCAGCTCCAGGCCAACCACAAGGTTTGAAAGCCTGACCGTATCCGGGATGGGGTTTGATAGTTCCTTTCCATCTCCTTTCACTATTTTACGGTCCGGCGCCTTATAAGTATGCATAAAAGCAATGATCCCATTCACCTCGTCGTCCGTAAAACCGGCAAATGATGGCATCGCTACCTTATATTTTTTAAACAATTGTTGGGCCCTCAGATCTCCTGATTCAATAATTTTCATCGGGTCCCTTATAAAATGACGGATCCAGCCGGTCGCGACAGAATCAGTCAGGCCTCCTAATTGAGGACCAATACTGCCCTGCCTGAAATTGTGGCAACTACTGCAATATTGAATGAAAGATGCTTCACCTTTGGCAATTGTTGCAGTATCGGTTGAGATACTGCTGGTATCCAAAGCGGGGCCGGAATTGCAGGAGGTAAAATAAAGCAGCAGTAAAACAGCCAATGAGATGATCAGGATACATTTTTTCATGATATTCTTGTTAATAACAATACTCCGGTAACTTCTAAAATTATAAAGCCCTTATTTTTCAATGCCTGTAAAATAGATTTTTAATGCTTACCTACTATTATCAACTGAGGGCAATATCGGACTTTGATTAAAATACTTTGAGAATATTTCCGGGAAAGTATTCAGTCGTTCATTTTTTATTTATCAGAATATACTATTATACTGTGCAAGGGATTAATAAGTGATTTTTTATTTGCGCTGCTTCGAAAAACAATTCTGCGGAAATAAAGGATAATTGCGTTTCAATTATTTACCAGATCAGGCCGCGGCCTGATCCTACCGGGGCAAGGTATGAAACAAAGTTCTGTTCCATATTAACATTTTGAAACAATTAGGATAACTTCCGAGCAACGTCTCTCCTCCGGGTCTCAGCCGAGCCGAGGACGTTGCGGATTTCGAGGTAACTATTTGTTATTATTAAATGCGACATCTGCCACTACCATAAAATTAGTAACAGGGTAAAAGCCTTGCTCCCCGGTAAGATAAAATTTTGCGGAGCTGTGTTTATATTCAATCGGGTTATTGCATAAAGCCCATTTTTTTACAATCGGGTTATTGTGCATGTAGTCTAATTTCTGATAAATGAATTTATTACTCCTGCAGTCTTTCCAATCAAAAGATGACTCCCATACTTCGTGCAGCTTCTTATTTTGTTTTCTGGTTGTTTCAACATTAGCAGCAAGTTTTTCCAGTAACTGTATTTCATTGTTTGTTTTTAATCGTTCAATTATTTCATAAGCCATGAACCGTTTGCCATTCCCTATAATGGTATTGATACTTTGCCTGGCATTTATGAAACTAATCAATACATGAACATGATTGGGCATTATAACAAAACCATTAATAAAATGCCCTTTGGTTTTTAAATGATCAAACCAATTGTAAATTATATCATAGCCATTTATTTTATCTATCAATGCAAACCATTGATGACAGGTAAAAGTGATGAAAAAAATTCCACTATTATAAGGGATGGTTTGCTTAACTGGCATAGTATAAAATTAATTCATGGGGTTGATTTATCCTAATGCCACAGTAAACTGAAATGGCGCAACGTCCCCGGCTGGGCTGAGGCTGGTGGGGAGACGTTGCTG
>JBDTWP010000332.1:0-7972 GCA_040006615.1 Ferruginibacter sp. | reverse complement strand
ATATGGGCCGAACCTATGGCTCTCAATTCAATGGTTAGTCTATCAACGGATTAAAGTCCGTTGTTATAATATTTGTCGAGCCTAAGGCTCTAAAGAATTGTGGGCAACTTATGTTTTTGGTAGAGCCGTAGGCTCGGTTCATTTTGTAGCAACGGATTTTAATCCGTTGTTACAACATCCAATAGAAGAGTGCTGTAGGCACGGCGCATTTTTGATTAACCTTTATATGGGCCGAACCTATGGCTCTCAATTCAATGGTTAGTCTATCAACGGATTAAAGTCCGTTGTTATAATATTTGTCGAGCCTACGGCTCTAAAGAATTGTGGGCAAAATCCTTAAGTGTCTCCACGAATCAATACTTGATTTCAGTTCGCGGAGCGAAACCAAGGCTGGAGAACCTGATTTTTTAGGTTCGTAACTCAATGGTTTTCATCATATTTTTTCTTATCTAATTGACAAACCCCGCAGGGGTGACATTAATATAGCAAAGAAAATCAATTAAGAGGAATGACAAACCCCGGAGGGGTGACATTAATATAGTAAAGAAAATCAATTAGGAGGAATGACAAACCCTTGAAGGGTGACATTAATATAGAAAACAATAAGAGGTTGAATTGGAATAACCGCACGTGCAACCCGCGGAAAATGAAATATTTGATCTTAAACGTAAAAAATAATAATATGATAAAAGGGAAAATGCAACAAACTGTAGATGAAATATTATCATTGTATCAACGCTACGGAGGAGAAGATTATATCGGCGAACCAGTGTCGCAAATAGAGCATATGTCCCAATGTGCACAGTTGGCGGAAGCGGGTGGCTTTGATAAAGAGGTAATATTGGCTGCATTTTTTCATGATATCGGCCATTTGCTGGAGCATATAATGCCTGTAGGCCAGATGGACGGTTTTGGCGTAGTGGATCATGAAAAACTCGGTGCTGAATACCTGCGGCAGAAAGGCTTTTCAGAAAAAATCACTAAACTGGTAGCTTCGCATGTTCAGGCCAAACGCTACCTCACCTTAAAGTACCCCGGATATTTCGATCAGCTATCGGAGGCAAGCAAACAAACGCTCGGATTCCAGGGTGGCATAATGAGTAAGGAGCAGGCAATAGAATTTGAAAAAGATGAACTGCATCCATTATATATTCAATTAAGAAAATGGGATGAGCAGGCCAAACTAGAGGGTATTCCCTTACCATCATTGGAATACTACGGTGAAATGATGGCCGGTCATTTAATTGATAATTGATAATATTAAATGACGAATAGTTTAGCCAAACACATGAAGCTTTTCTGATTGATTTACATTTAGAATATTGAATAGTAATCCATCAACCATTAAACCATCAACCTTCAATTATGAACCCTCCAACAAAAACAGACCTGGTCATATTCGATATTGCCGGTACTACCGTTACCGACAATGATAATGTGAATGATGCCTTCAGGGGCGCATTTGAAAAAGAAGGATACCCGGTTTCGCTTGCCGATGTTAATCATGTAATGGGATACAGGAAAATAGAAGCCATCAAAATTCTATTGAAGCGGTTTTACCCGGAGCAATTGAAAAATGACGAATTGATCCGGAATATTCATAACCGGTTCACAGAAGATATGCAGGCTTTTTATCTCCATACGCCGGATTTGTATGCGCTGCCTTTCGCCAAAGAAATATTCAGGCTATTGCATGCTAACCATATCAGGGTGGCATTGAATACCGGCTTTACCAAAATCATTACCGATACCATCATCCGGCGTTTGGGATGGGACAAAAATGGACTGGTCGATTGTATCATATCCAGCGATGAGGTAGATCAGGGGAGGCCTTATCCGTTCATGATCCAGGCGATCATGGATCAGTTAAAGATTACTGAAACAAAGTATGTCGTAAAAGTGGGAGATACGGAAGTGGATATTGAAGAAGGTAGAAATGCCGGTTGCGGGTTGGTGATCGGTATTACAACAGGGGCTTATAGCAGGAAAGAACTGGAAAAATTTTCTCCTGATCATATAATCGGTTCTTTACGGGAGCTGACTTCTATTTTAAATTTAACTGCGTGAGCAAAGAAATTTCAAAGCCGGAGGCAGCACGTTTTTTCGCATCACCGCTCTATGCGGCGGTGATTACTTTCCTCACCTACGCCATGGTCTACGGTTTTCGAAAACCCTTTACAGTAGCTACTTATGACGATATATCATCAGTGTTTGGCGTTGACTATAAAAGCTGTCTTGTTATCAGCCAGGTATTGGGTTATATGATGAGCAAATTTTACGGTGTAAAATTTATTGCTGAACTGAAAAGATTCGGGCGGGGAAAAATGATCCTGGTATTAGTAGGGATCTCCTGGCTGGCACTCTTGTTTTTTGCTGTCATACCCGCACCATACAATATACCCCTGCTCTTATTGAATGGATTCCCGCTTGGATTAATCTGGGGGATTGTATTTTCATTTGTGGAAGGAAGGAAGGCTACGGATTTTATTGGGGCAGCCCTTGCCGTTAGTTTCATTTTTTCATCTGGCTTTGTGAAGACAGTCACTGGATTTTTACAAATGCAGTTTGCAATCCCGGAATACTGGGTACCGTTTTTTGCCGGTCTGGCTTTTTTAATTCCCCTGCTTTTATTTATTTGGCTGCTCGAAAAAATTCCCCCTCCGTCAGCGTCAGATCAATTGTTGCGTACTGAAAGAAAACCGATGCTGAAAACGGAAAGAAAAGAATATGTGAAAACTTTTTTCCCGGGCATTGTTGTCTTGCTGATCATCTATGTTTTCCTTACCGTGTTTCGTGATATACGTGATAATTTTGCCGCAGATATGTGGGTAGAAATGGGTTTTCCCAACCAGCCTGTAAAATTTGTGGAAACAGAAATTCCCACCACCATCATCGTATTGGTATTGATTTCCGCCATGATCTATATACGGAATAATCTGAAAGCCCTGCTTGTTTCGCACCTGATCATTGGCACTGGTTTTCTCTTGGCCGGTGTCGCCACGGTATTATTTATGCAAGCCACCCTGGCTCCGTTTAGCTGGATGATGCTGGTAGGACTAGGATTATATATGGGGTATATTCCATTTAATTGCGTACTATTTGAAAGAATGATTGCCACGTTTAAATATGCAGGAAATGTTGGTTTCCTGATATACCTGGCGGACTCTTATGGCTACCTGGGTAGTGTGGCTGTAATGCTGAGTAAAAATGTATTTCATCTCCAGTTAAGCTGGACACGCTTTTATTCCTACGGTGTGATAGTGCTATCTTTTGTTGGATTACTGGGTACAATTATTTCAGCATGGTATTTCAGATCCATGTACAACAATAAATTTCACATAGATGAAAAATAAACAGGCAATTGTGATTGGCGCCGGTATTGTAGGGTTGGCCACTGCAAGGGCACTATCATTAAAAGGGTTTGCAGTTAAAGTCTTTGACCGCAATCACCAGGCGGTGGGAGCGTCTGTCCGCAACTTTGGAATGATCTGGCCCATCGGCCAGCCCGAAGGCAAATTCTATGATCGTGCCATACGCAGCAGGAATATATGGAAAGAGACTTGCGAAGCCGCAGACATTTGGCACGAAACATCCGGCAGTTTGCACCTGGCCTATCATACCGGTGAAATGCAGGTGCTCGCAGAATTAAATGATATTTTCAATCAACAGGGCCGAACCGTATCACTCATCAGCAGGGCTGCAATCATTCAAAAATATGATGCTGTAAATCCTGTCGGTTTATTAGGAGGATTATACAGTGCCGAAGAAATGATCGTAGATCCCAGGGAAAGCATTGCCAGGATGCCCGGCTATTTTACGGAGAAATATGGGATTGAATTTCATTGGGGAAAATGCGTCAGTTATATATGTGATCAAACGGTGTACATCGGCAATGAGGAAGAATACGAAGCCGATATTATATTTGTTTGCTCAGGACCTGATTTTGAAACATTGTACCCCGAAACATATTCAACATTGCCCCTCACCAAATGTAAACTCCAGATGATGCGTCTGGCCTCCCAGCCGGGTGATTGGCGCATAGGCACAGCATTATGTGGGGGACTGTCACTTATTCATTACAATAGTTTTAAAGTGTCGCCATCACTAAATGACTTAAGACTTTATTACCGGCAGGAAATGAGTGAATACATTAATTGGGGTATACACGTAATGGTTTCACAAAATGGAAGGGGTGAATTAACTATTGGCGATTCGCATGAATACGGATTAAACCCTGATCCCTTTGACAAACATTTCATCAATAAAATGATATTGGACTATCTAAAGCAATTTGCAATCTTTAAAGATTGGTCAGTTACAGAAAGCTGGAATGGCACCTATCCAAAACTCACCAATGGCGAAACCGATATTTTTATTTCCCCGGAAAAAGAAGTGTATATTTTGAATGGCCTAGGTGGTGCCGGAATGACCATGAGTTTTGGTTTGGCAGAGGAAATGGTTAACACGGTCTGACCCCCGGACGCCCCGTTTTTTACTTTCAAAAGTAAATATTCTTTGTCATTGTTTTTCCAATAAGAGCGTACCCCCATGCAGGAATTGTCTGGATTTAAGCATTTTCCTGATTGGTTTGGCTAAAGCCAAAGATGAATAAATTTCTCCTTCAGCTAAAGCTGGAGGCAATTTATGACACCCCTTCCAGCCAATGCGGTGTATACTACTTTATTGCACCCACGGAGCAGGATGAATTTGAAATACACCCCAAATATTTCTTGGAATTTTGGGAAAAAACTCGTATCTTGGTAGTAGAAGTTATCCTAATTATTTTAACCAAAAAATGCTTATTTCTTAAATAGCCGTTCTTAATTCCCGCATATTTTTAAGCAAAAAGTCCAGTGTTAGTCCAGTTCATCCCCAGTTCAAGTGCAGTGTAAGTGCAGAGCTCTCTTTAAGGTCTCTAATAGTTGTCCCCCTGTTACTCCCTATTCCTCTCTGATTTCTCCCTATGTTTCCCCGGGGCTCCAGCCTGCCTGATTACCCTTTTTCCATACACTTCAGTTGAAGATCCGGTATTTTAACGATACTGTCTCCCGTATAATTTATAGTGGGAATCTTTTTTCTAAAGATTAAGCCTGCTCACTCTATTGTCTTTGAATAATTTGTCCCTGTGATTATCCCCGTCCAATTGAATTTATATCACAGTCCATTCTATACAGGTCAAACCCATCAGCCCAATAGTTCCTCGCTATTTCTTTTATCTCAAAGCCAAACCTTTCATAAAATTTATAGACAAGCTGCGATGTCCTTACAGAAATTGTCTTTATGCCTTCAATTTCCTTAATCCGCTGAATTCTGAATTTTGTTAATTCACTGCCAATTCCTTTTCCCTGGCTTTGAGGATGAATAATATCCCAGGAAATTCTTACTATTTCAGCATCATCTGTTAAATTGAAACCACCACAACCCAATATTTTGTTTTCAACCTCAATAATATAGTAATTACCGGAATGATTGTTTAAGTAATCTACCAGGTCTTTCTCTTCTGTGGGTGAAAAGTAGTCCGGCGTGTTAAGCCTTAGCAGGTCAATTATGCTGTTTATATCAGAATCATGGTATTTTCTAATTTTCATTGCCTGTTTTTTGGAGCCTGGATATTAATACAACACAAAAACAAAGATAATACAGCATCCACTTCTGATTTGTCATTTTTTCTGTCCCAGTGAAAACCAGTTGCCCGAGTCATCAACAAATAATGCCTCATATCCGTAGAACTCCTTTGTAGGAGGTTTCTTGAAAACAATTCCTTTCACCTTCAACTCTTCATAGGTTGCATTAAGGTCGTTACATTCAAATACGCCAAAGCCAAATGTTCCTTTCTTCACCAGTTCTCTCATTTGATCTGCGGCTCCCCCCTTAAACATCATTCCATCTTCAATTGCCATTAGCGTTATTTCTAAGTCTGGTTGCTCCGGAGGGCAAACAGTTAGCCAGCGCATACCAGGCCCCATTGGTGCGTCAGTATGAACTTTAAAGCCAAGTTTATTGACGTAGAAGTCATAAGCACTGTCCTGGTTGAGGACAAAGATGCTTACATGATTTAATTTTGTAATCATAATTGAGTTTTTTTATAGAGTCAAAAGTCAACAATGATTTTTCAATTCACTTATTGAAAATTGCTATTTTCTGTCCAACCCTTTTTTTCAGCAAAACAATTTGGAATGAATTGTAGCGGAACACGCTGAATTTGCTCCTGACGTTTTTTAAATTGTTGTTGATATTTTGATGGAGAAAGCTTTGTGTATCGTTTAAAAAGTTCAGTAAAAGAACCTGCACTGTCAAAACCCACAGCGAAGCAGGTTTCAGTAACAGGGAAATCTTTTTGTAAAAGAGTTTTTGCATTTTCTATTCTCACTCTTATCAGGTATTGATGAGGTGTGTATCCATAAACTGTTTTGAATAACCGGATGAAATGAAATTTAGAATAGTATGCTTCATCAGCAATATTGGTGAGGTCAATATCGTCGCTGAAATGAGTGTCTATGAAAATTTTTGCCTGTACAATTCGTTTGTAGAGATATATTTTTGGATAATTTTCAATCATCGGTTTATTATTACACGGTCGCTGTTAACGATTCGTTGATCCTGCCATACATAACGATCATTAAAATATGATTATGAAATTAATGAAAAGTTTATTTCTAAGAACACCAGTTCATAAATAAGGTATGCGATCAATTCTTGATTGCATCCGCCGGATCAAACAGGTTCTGTCAATAAAAAGTTTTCTTATCGTCTTGTAATGCTGGTTAGGAGGATATGATTGCAAACACTGGTCGTGTCAGTCCGCCAGTTAACTTTTACATAGATGGGAAAATTGTCGTTATCTGTTATTCCCAGGGCAGTCACATTTTCTATTAATCTAAATTCTCCCATATAAGGTCTTGTTTCACCATTGAATGTAATCATTAACCCGCCACAACATGCACACATCCTTGCGTCAAAGCCGGTAATTATTGCGTCGTTCAAGTAAAGTTGTTCCTTTTTGCAGGAACTGGTTGGAAAAATGATAATAGGCAAAACAATTATTACAGAAAATAATGCCTTTTTCATGAATCATGTTTAAATGATGACACCAAAAAGTCAGTATAGGTTGCATTAAATGGCTTTCAATAGTCGCCTTACAGGCGAAAGACAGCAATCCAGGGTATCGATCCCCAGGCCCGGTCCGGCTGGGGTTTGCCTTCGTTTCAAACAGGAGTTTCGGTTGCGGAAATTATTCCGTAATTATTTAGTTTACCGGCAAACAAACATTTCAGGCATCCGGTTTGTAATAGGGAATACAAATTATACGTTATGAAAATTATTATTTCCCTTTTCCTGCTATTTATGGGTTTTTCAGCTATTGCGCAACACCAAATCAACGGGAAGTTTCTTCCACTGGTTACCCGCAGTATTGGAGGCAGTTTTCAGCAATTTGATGGCCTCAATAGCCGCGTTGCAAATTTGCCACAGTATAAACAGTTAAAAGGCTACACAGCTACCCTCGGTTTGGGCTGGATTAAAGAACGCAACAGGCTTATTTCAGCAGGGGGAATAAACATCGGAAGCAGCATGAGTGGCAACAATGATAAAAAAAGCAGCACGATCCGGTATTTTGGCCTCAATGCGGATATTGGGTACGATCTTTTAAAAAGCGAAAAGCTAATGCTTTACCCGCTTGCCGGACTAGGGTTTCAGAAATACCAGGCAATTTTTTTCAAAGACAACTCCGGAGTGGCATTTAATGAGGTACTTCAATCGTCTTCCGTTCAGAACAGCATCCGATCTGTAAAGTTTAATAATTCATTCACGGTTTACCGCCTTGGTGTGGGCTTCTCAGTAAATTCTTCCAAATATCCATCCAGTTCAATAGGTATGCAGGCTGGTTTCACAGGTAGTTTTAAGAATCAAGCCTGGAGAAGCAATGAGAACCAGTTACTGGGAAATGCACCACTGGATAAAATAAACCAGTTCT
>JBDTWP010000331.1:0-7981 GCA_040006615.1 Ferruginibacter sp. | reverse complement strand
AAATGAAGCCTATCCTATTATCAGCTTAGGTTTGCGAATGTTATACCTAATGCTAATAATTTATTTTGCGGAATAATAATTATTGCCCTGTCAAATTATCAACCTGCCGTGCCATCCGGTAATCAATAATTGCTCATTCTCATCCGGGCTAAATTATCAACCCCATAAATCAAATCAATGCGTCCCATAAAATTTCTACCGGGTGTAACGCAATTCTATTTGTTCCATCTTTAATCTGGTGCCTGCAGGAAGTACCCGATGCGGCAATTAATGTATCTGGAGATAATTTGCGTACCGCGGGAAATAACACGAGTTCCCCTACTTGTTGTGATACGGAATAATGTTCGGTTTCATAACCAAAAGCGCCTGCCATACCGCAGCAGCCCGATGGGATAAACTGTACCTGGTAATTCCGGGGGATACTGAGCATTATCTCAGTAAAATGCTGTGATGATAAAACCTTCTGGTAACAATGGCCATGGACGGCTACTATCCGTCTTTCTTTTGTAAACATTTCCTTTTTGATGTTCCCCTTCCCCACCTCCATGGAAATAAATTCTTCAATAGTAAATGTATGCGATGCAAGTTTCACGGCTTTTTCTTTATTTGATGGCTCTGCAAGGTCAATATATTCATCCCTGAAGGTAAGGATGGTGGAAGGCTCCAATCCAATTAAGGGTATTTCTTCTGTAACTGCGTCCGACAATAACCTGATATTTTGATTGGCGATCTTGGCGGCTTTCTTTACCATGCCTTTTGATAAATAGGTACGGCCGCTTTCAACATGATCGGTTATAATTACTTCATACCCTAGCAACTCAAGCAACATGATAGTCTTTTTACCAATTTCAACATCATAATAATTGGTAAACTCATCACAAAAAAAATTCACTTTTCTCCCGGAATCAATATCTTTTTTCACTCTCTTTTTTTGCCATGCGGCGAGGGTGCTACCGGCTAAAAGGGGCATTGTTCTTTCCGGGTGAAAACCTACCATCCTGTTCACAAACCTTCTAAGTAAATCATTACCGAAAACCATGTTATACGCCCGGGGAAACAATGACGCGAGTCTCATTTGCCTGCTAAAATTACCAATCAGCCTCGCCCTGAAAGGGATACCATTTTTATCATAATATTGCTGCAGGAATTCTGCTTTCATTTTAGTAATATCCACGCCTGAAGGGCATTCCGTCTTACAACCTTTGCAACTAAGGCATAGATCCATTACCTCCTTTATTTCCTGGTGGTTCCACGGATCCACTCCTTCTGGATTGCTTAAGAACTGCCTTAGTATATTGGCCCTTGCGCGGGTGGTATCCTTTTCATTCCTGGTGGCCATATAGCTCGGGCACATAGTGCCACCCGATATTTCGGTCTTCCTGCAATCACCCGAACCCGAGCATTTTTCAGCAAGCCTTAATATACCTCCCTGGCCCGAAAAATCAAAACTGGTCCTTACGGGTTCCGGCTGTGTCCCGGCTTTTAATCTTAAGTACTGATCCATGGGTGGTGTATCAGTAATCTTACCCTTATTAAAGATATTGTCCGGGTCAAACAACCGTTTTACCTCCTTAAAAAACTGGTAGGTTTCCTTTCCAACTACGCTTGAAATATATTCCCCCCTTAAACGCCCGTCTCCATGTTCGCCGGAAAGTGAACCATTATATTTTTTTACCAGTTCTACAGTTTCAGACAGGATGTTCCGGAATAATTCCACTCCTGCAATTGTTTTTAAATTGATCATCGGCTCCACATGTATCTCCCCCGCCCCCGCGTGCGCATAGTAAGACGCATTTACCTTGTATTTTTCCAGCATGGTCTGAAGATCGTTGATATAGGCCGGTAATTCTTCGGGTGCCACCGCACAATCTTCTATTAAATTGACCGGCTGAATATCGCCCGGTAAATTGCGAAGTAAGCCAAGCCCTGCCTTTCTCACATCCCAGGCATACCTGGTATCATCATTATATAAAATGGGGAAAGCATATCCATAACCACTATCCTTTAGATCTTTAATCAATTGTTGCGCCAGGAGGTTTACTTCTTCTGTTCTGTGCGCCATAAATTCTACCATCAGAATAGCTGCCGGATCACCCTCAATAAAAAAACAATTCTTTTGATACGCCGGATGCAGTTTTGTAAAATTCATAATATACCTGTCCACCAGTTCAGACGCCATCGGCCTGTGTTTTAATGCCACAATATTTGCCTTCAGCGCCTGGTCGATAGAATTGCAATGCACGCACACCAATGCGATTTCTTTTGGTGGCTGATCGATCAGCCGCAATTTAATTGCTGTAATAAATACCAGGGTACCTTCCGAACCCGCTATCAGTTTGCAAAGATTAAATGGTTCACCCGTTGGCGAGAAAGGCTTCATGCACACCATCCTATCCAATGCATAACCTGAATTTCTCCTTACCACCGATGCTTTTGGAAAATGATGTTTTATAAGATGCTGGTTTTTTTCATCTGACAGTAATTTATACAAACCGCTATATATTTCTTTTTTAAGCCCGGTATGGTCCGAACCATCAATTTGCTCATTTTTAAAAACAACTTCAGTCCCATCACTCAGCAACGCATTTACTTCCAACAGGTTTTCCCTCACTGCACCCCAAACGATGCTATGTAAACCACATGAATTATTTCCCACCATTCCACCGATCATAGCCCTGTTGGCGGTGGAAGTTTCAGGGCCAAACATCAACCCGTGTACACGCAATTGATTGTTAAGATCATCTCTTATTACACCGGGCTGTACTTTCACCCATTTTTCTTTTACGTTAACCTCGGTTACCTTATTAAAGTGTTTGGAGATATCTACAACTATGCCATTTCCCACTACCTGGCCTGCTAATGAAGTACCAGCGGCCCTGGGGATTAATGTAACCTTATGCTCCCTGGCAAATCTGATCAGTCTTTGTATGTCGGCCACATTTTCCGGCAACGCAACGGCCAATGGCTTTTCCTGGTACACAGAAGCATCGGTTGAATAGGCAAGCAGTTGCACATGATGACCGGGAGATTCATCAAAATACAATAAACCATCCATTTGTTCAGCAAGAAGCGACAGTTCGGTTAGCATAAGAAATGCACGATGCAGGATTTGTGATTTGTGAATAAGCATCTGTGATGCAGGATCTGTGATTTAGCATCTTGATTTGTGAAATATGGTGAAGGATGTATAACTTCTTCATATCCCTGTTAATGTCAGTTTGTTAATGTATGATGTAAATATGAACGATACCGTATTAAAAAAATTCCTTTATTAAATCACAAATCCAAAATCAAAAATCATCTCAATATTTCCTCAATTGCCTTCAATTCAGCCTCGCTGAAAATGATATTTTCCAGGCATAGCAGGGAGTCCGCCAGTTGTTCGGGTTTACTGGCTCCGATTAATACCGTCGTAACCCGGTCATCTTTTAACAGCCAGGCCAATGCCATTTGTGCCAGTGATTGTTTGCGCTGCAGGGCTATTTCATTCAATTGGCTGATTTGTTTTACACGGCTTTCAGTTACCTCCTCCTCTTTTAAAAAACCGTGTGGTTTTGCCGCCCTTGAATCAGCAGGTATTCCGTTCAAATATTTGTTGGTTAATAGTCCCTGGGCAAGTGGCGAAAAAGGAATGCATCCCACTCCTTCCTGTCCGAGTAAATCAAGTAACCCCCCTTCTGCCCATCTCACAAACATGGAATACTTAGGCTGATGGATCAAACAGGGCGTACCCAGCTTCTTTAAGATATCAATTGCTTTGGCAGCTTCCGGTGCCGGGTAATTTGAGATACCTGCATACAGGGCCTTTCCCTGTCTTACGATGAGGTCCAGGGCACACATGGTTTCTTCCAGCGGAGTAGCAGGGTCCGGGCGATGATGGTAGAAAATATCCACGTAGTCTAATCCCATTCTTTTTAAGCTTTGGTCAAGGCTTGCAACTAAGTATTTTTTACTGCCCCAATCGCCGTAAGGCCCGTCCCACATGGTATAGCCTGCTTTTGAACTGATGATCATTTCATCCCGGTAACCTGCGAAGTCTTCTTTTAAAATTTTACCAAAATTTTCTTCGGCACTTCCCGGTGGAGGACCATAATTATTCGCCAGGTCAAAATGCGTAATACCGCTATCAAAGGCCAGCCTTAAAATTGCGCGGCTGTTTTCCAGCACATCAACGTGTCCGAAGTTGTGCCACAGGCCCAATGAAATGGCGGATAGTCTGATACCGCTGTTACCACAGCGGCGGTACTGCATTTTGTCGTACCGGCTTTTGTTTGGTAAATAACTCATTGCGCTTTTTTTTCAATTTACAGGATTTTCCTCAAAAAGATGACATCTTTTAAAAAGATACCATCTTTTTGAAGCGATACCATCTTTTTGACACTGCTACGATAGCACTATTGAGCCCAGGTTAATTTCCAGCGTTGTTTTAACCAGTTCTGTTTCTATGATCACACTGAGCTGGTGGCTGCGGGGATAAAGGATATTCAGCCTCTTTTTTATTTGATAAATACTGTCTCTCCTGGAATTGGTAAGGGTGGATGTCTGGTGGGGTTTACTATTCTGGATTTCAAATTTTAAAACGTCTTTGTTGACTGACATTTTGATCAATACAAAATCTGTTTTGTCATTTTTATTTACCTGCTGGGAAAAGACATTTTCCACTAATGGCAAAAGAATAAAGGAGGCGATTTTTTTACCGGCGATATCACCCGAAACTTCAATACTGTAATTTCCATAATCCATGGTGCCTTCCCTTT
This sequence comes from Ferruginibacter sp., assembly GCA_040006615.1. Lineage (GTDB taxonomy): Bacteria > Bacteroidota > Bacteroidia > Chitinophagales > Chitinophagaceae > Ferruginibacter. Next base: position 3,224 of record JBDTWP010000331.1, on the reverse strand, counting down.
CCAATTCGATAAATTCCTGCAAAATTTGCACTTCCTTTTCAATATCAACCTGCGTGTATTGATACTGGCTTAAAGTGAAAAGGGTTATTTTTTGTAAACGCGAGATCATACCGGCAATTTCCGGGGAGGTTTCCATGGAAATATCATGCACCCGGGAAAACGTATGAAACAGAAAATGTGACTGGGCATGGTCGCTGTGAATAAAGGCTTCCATTTGTTCCTTCTGATAGGTAAGTACATCATTTTCGCTCTTTTTTACATAATACATCTTACCCAGCTTAATGGCTGCTGCCAGGCTACCTTCCATATTAAAAGGTAAAAAGAAATAAAAAAACGCCCATCCGAGCGAACCATTCATATTTTGCCTTTTCATCCCATAATAGTCATTAATGTGAGGGACGATAAAAACATTAAATCCCCTGCCGATAAAAAAGCATATCACGACAAACAGGAACCAAAAGAACACCATCTTCACATACATCCCTTTGAAAAGGAAACGGGGAAACAGGAAATAAATGATCGAATAACAAAAGGCCATGTCAATTGGAGTAGAAGCCACAATTTCGGTAACGGAGGAAGAAAAGGCAACATGCAAACCATACATTGACGACCTGCGCATGGTAGCATCCACAGTGAAATAGGTTATCCAGCCTAACCAAAAAAAAGCATGACGGGAAATTCTGAAGCTCGTTTTATTTGAAAATACAAGGCTGTCAATATACATATGAATAATTTGCGAAAATGCCGGTTAGTGAAATAAATAATAGTTTTAACCGGTCGTACGCTCTTATTCAAAAAGTCAGACAACTGGTGTTATAAATAAATGTAGCAATTTACCGGTGTCAAAATAATCATTTTTTAAAGAAAAGGAAATAAATTCTCATCTGTATAAAAACCTAATTTCAGATTTAATAAAAGCAATCTCATTGAAAGTCGGCGACATTATTTTCCGCGGCAGCAGCTATAATGACCGGCAAGCCTTAGAATTACGACCATGAGCCTCGATCAGATACTTCCGATCCACTCCCTGAAATTGGGTGCTGTATACTGGCTCACCTGGATATCGCCTTTCATCCATTCAGGTGAAGAAAGGTGAATAACAATTTTACCATATTCGATCACCTTGAATTCCTTGATGGCATCGCTGTTTATGATTACATTCCGGTTCACCCGGAAGAAATTTCTGGTGTTAACGGTTTCTTCAATTTCCGTAAGGCATTTGTCGATAATAAATTTCTTTCCGGAAAAATCAACAGCAAAGATCAGGCGGTCAATGGAATAAAAAACTGCTATATTTCTTATATTCAGCGGTATATAAGTGTTGCCTCTTTTTGCAATAATTTTACTTTTTTCAGAAATTTTCTCTTCAATTTTATACAATTGCTCCATGGTAATGACGATGGTTAAGTATTTTGCAATATTGCTCTGTCAGGATGACAACAAAAAAATTCCATTCGGCAAAAAAAACTGAATTAAATAACCGAAACAGGATATTTTTTAACTTAACCCCATTTAATCGGCTCCGAAGAGGCAACCATCATTTAAAGTCACCGGAACCACCGGGCAGGATTAAGTAGCCTCGGTTCATGTCTTCACGAACCGAAATCCGCAACAATTTCAGTTGGTTAATAATGTAATAAAAAATAAAACCACTTATGCTAATTTTATAACCTTTAGATTAGCAATTGGAATGGCGGGAAAGGAATGATAGGTTCCGGCAATTAATGGCCCGTTACCTGACCGGTATTCCCGGAAAGAATATTCAAAGCTCAGAATAATATCGGGGAAAAATGCGACAACAATAACATATGACCCTCAAAAACTATAAGGAGATCATAGCAAAATCTTTATTGATTCCATTTGCGGGAATTTGCATACCCTACATTACGGGACTTTATCAATACCTCGGCTATTCATCCGGGGAAGCGATCACTTTTCTTCTGCTTCCCTGCATCCTCATTTCATTTTTTATTTGGGTAGTAAATGTCAGGATAATGCGGCAATTAAGAAATAAGTGGTACCGCAAAGACCGCAATGTGTACAGCGACTTTATCAGGCGGATCATAATTCACATTCTTTTTACCTTTTTTACATCCCTCGTAGGTTTACTGCTTATCATGAATAAAGCAGGAAAAAGCAATACGGAAATTCTTTTTAAAACATGTGCAGCCATCATCATCTTTGTCATAATCATAACCTGCGTTTACGAGATCATCTATCTCACGGAAGAACGGGAAACGAGTACCTTAAAAGCTGAAGAGCTTAACTATGCCAGGTCGGAAGCAGAACTTACAGCCCTGAAAAACCAGATCGACCCTCACTTTATTTTCAATTCTATCAATACACTTTCCCATCTTATCAAAACCTCCCCGAATACAGCGTATTTATTTAATAATAATCTCGCTACCATTTACAGGTATATCCTTTTCAATAAGGATAAGGAGTTTGTATTATTGAAGGAAGAACTCGAATTTGTCAGTCACCATTTTTACCTTTTCCGGATCCGGTATGAAAAGGCGGTTAATCTGGTCATAGAAATAGCAGACGTTAAAACGGAAAATTTCCTCATTCCCCCGATTTCTTTACAGTTGCTTGTTGAGAATGCCATCAAACACAATGAATTCACGGATGAATCGCCCATTAATATTTTAATACAGGTTAATAATAATTTTGTTACCGTTAAAAATAAAATTGTACCGAAAAAATATTTTATCCCTTCTTCTAAAATAGGATTACATAACTTATCCAACAGATACCGCATTCTCACTAAAAAGGATATAATCATCGAGAAGGATGAAGGGTATTTTATTGTCAAATTGCCTCTTTTAAGTTATTAAGCATGTTGAAAATACTTATTATAGAAGATGAAAAACCTGCATTGGAAGGTCTCTTACTAAAGCTTGAATCACTCAACCTGGATATCAATGTAATAGCAGCAACCAGTTCGATCCATGAAACCATTCATTGGTTCAATCATAACCGCCAGCCGGATCTTATCATTATGGACATCCACCTTACAGATGGTTTGTCTTTTGGTATTTTTGAAGCAACAACGATTACCGTTCCTGTAATTTTTTTAACTGCCTATGATGAATTTATAATTAAAGCCTTTGAATACAACGCCATCGATTATATTCTAAAGCCTGTAGATGACAACAGGCTGATGGAGGCCATCAGGAAATACTATTTTTTACAAAAACATTTTATCGGTAATTATTCCTCCC
>JBDTWP010000330.1:0-8000 GCA_040006615.1 Ferruginibacter sp. | reverse complement strand
ATTCTGGATGAGCAATTAAAGTTAGGCACCCTTTCCGATCTAAGTTTACCTCTCAATGATTTTGAACAACTAAATTTTACATGTGAGAATGTCGTTCTCACTGAGAATAAGATGACTTTCCTTGCATTGCCAAACCTCAAATCCACCATAGCAGTGTGGAGTGGTGGAGGCTTTATGATTAGCTATTTAAGAAATGTGCAATGGCTGCGTGAAAAAAAAATTACTTATTGGGGCGATCTTGATTCACACGGATTTGTAATTCTTAATCAGATGCGTACTTATTTCCCTCAAACTGAGTCTGTAATGATGGATATGGAAACTTTTGAATTATTTAAAGGGGAGGGATTAGTTCCGGGAGAGAAAACAAATGCGATCAATTTGAGTAAATTGAGTGAAGACGAGATGCAAGTTTTTTCTTTATTAAAATCTAACAATTTCAGACTTGAGCAAGAAAAAATAAGACAGGATTATGTTGATGCATTGTTTCGGAAATTTTATCATTAAAAGGGAAATCAAAGAAGCAGTACCATTTATCAAGTATTATAACAGCTTTCGTAATTCTAAAGTATCTGGCAATACTGCTTTGATTTCTTCAGGATTGTGTTTAGAAGTTCGATATATTAAGCACTTAAAAAGTTCTTAATGAAAAAAAGCAATTTGCCAAAAAAGGACAATGAATTTACGGAAACACTAGGCGCCATTGTAAAAACAATTGAGCAGGCACAGGTAAAAATGGTGATGGCTGCCAATACCCAGTTGCTTTGGGCTTATTGGAATATTGGCAACGAATTATCTTTCCGCACAAAAACAAATGCCTGGGGTGCGAAAATAATAGATACTCTCTCCAAAGATTTGCGAGATAGGTTTCCGGCCATCAAGGTTTTTCAGCTCGAAACCTGCTATACATGCGACAGTTTGCAGAAGCATATCCAGACGCTTATATTGTACATTTATATGCATTATGGACACTGGTGAAAGCAAATGCGCAACAGGTGGTTGCGCTATTGAAAGTGGGCGGCATTTTAGAAAATGAAATTACGCAACCATTGGTTGCGCAATTTACCGAGGCTGATTTTACCGGCTCTTTAATTGGGCAAATATCCTGGTCGCATCACCTGGTATTACTTGATAAATGCCCACAAAAGGCCAATCGTTTTTGGTATATGCTTAATACATTGGAAAATGGTATCAGCAAAAACATATTGCTGATGCAGATTGAGGCGGGTTTATTTGAACGACAAATTAAACTCAAAAAGGTATCCAATTTTAAAGCCACCTTGCCCGAACCGCAATCTGACTTTGCCAGTTACTTATTAAAAGATCCCTATATTTTTGATTTTGTACAGGCAAGGGAACATGCAGACGAACGAAATATAGAAAAACAACTTACCAGCCATATCACGAAATTTTACTGGAACTGGGGCAGGGCTTTGCCTTTGTTGGTCTGCAATATCACTTACAGGTAGGCGGCAGTGATTTTTACATCGACCTGCTTTTTTACCACACCCGCTTACATTGCTACGTGGTGGTGGAACTGGTATGTTGTGCACAACATAGTAAGTCTAAAAGTACCATGGATGGTTGGTTAGAAGAAGTTTTTCAGGTTTCTGGATTCAGTTATTAAATTTTGTATATTTGATATTTGTTTTATTTGTTAGATTTTGTATCTTAGATATTAGTTTTATTGACTAACGTTAAAATAGTTCATCATGCCTGAATATAGCTCTGCTGACATTAAATTTAGAAAACAACTTGCTGTAGATTTATTAAGTGCCGGACGTACTTCGCTCGACGATCAAAAATTTGTTGATGTGTCATTACTTCCTGAAGACATTGCTTTAACTGCAGCTCTGGCAATACCTTTTCCTGCAGGTTTAGGACCTAAACCACTACCATTAAGCCCTAAACCTCACCCGGATGACAAATTGCCAAAAGTCGACGTCGTTCTGGTTACCTGGACAGTAGCCGAGCAAACAGGAATGGCGGATGTACTAACGCCCGGATTTAGTCGAAATACATGGTATCGTTATTCTCGTAATTTCGAAACGAAGTTTGGACCACAGATCCGTCGCGGGGCTCCTTCTGCTAAGTCAGGCATTTTGGGGAGCTATTTTATCATAAAAATTGGCGGTAAGAAAGTGCTGTGTTTTAAGTCAGAATTACATTTAAATCAAGATGGAATTCGAAATTATAATGGGTCTGATCAAACTTCGCTCCCCGTCAGAGACTTATTCAAACAGATTATTGAGGACACTCAGTGCAAACACATATTTACCGTTGGTACCTGTGGAGGTATACAACTGAATCACGATTTGGGTGATGTATTAGTTACACGCGCTGCTCGGTTTTACTGCAAAAGCGAATTTCAAAATGCACCCTATAATAATAAAACTTACAAGAGCGATTGGAATATTCCAACTACTTACTTTACCAAAGCTGAGGGATTAATGCAATCTTTTGCACAGAAACTAAAAGAACCAATATTTGGGCCTCCCACCAAAAGACATACCGGCACCAACTGGACATTGACTACACCTTTTAAACCGAATATTATTCACGAGAAAGGGACCGGTGTTAAGAACAAGCTTAGGAAATTTCAACCTATTCTTACAACTGACTTTTTTGAATTCGGCCAATCTGAAAATGCTGCAACTTTGTGGGCTGATGGTTGTGGAGTGGAGATGGGAGATGCCGCCTTGGGTTTGGCCTGTACCGATGATATAACAAACCCCCCAAAATGGGCAGTTATCAGAAATATTTCTGATCCACAAATAAACGCAGACCTCACATTATCTCCAAGTGTGCTGAATATGCAGGCTCATTGGGCTGTTTGGTATTACCTTACCTATGGGTACTGGACGAGTGTGATGAGCGCTTTGACATCGTGGGGAGTAGTAGCCGGACTTTAAAAATAATTCAAGATGAGCGATTCAAAACTGCCCGCCGAAGTTGAACTGGTATATGATGTAATGCCTTGTAATGCGATGCGCACAGCCCAGGAACCTTTGCCCGGAAAGCACCCCTGCACCTATTTCAGGCAATGGGGAACTTACCATAGTTTTGATTATGTGATGGATGGCCCGCCCCATGTTATTGGAATTCCTCTTGAAGTGAAATATGTAGGAAGAGCTGCATTAGTTCCTGAAATATTAAGTGGTTGCAGGAAGGCTCCAATCGTCGCCATCGGCATTAACCCAAATCTGCCAGGTTGGTTTAAGTCAAAAAAAGGTTCTATCAACCCGTTGTTTGATGATTACAAACAATATGCGCATTATTTCCGTTATAGGTCCACTTATAAGTTAATTATTTCTGAAAGTGATTACAAGGAATATGGCGGTGGCGATACAGACAATCCATTTTCCGATTTTGAACTGAAAATTCCAATGGATGGCCAGGGAAATAGGAAGGTGACGGCAAAGGTTGATACCCAGACAATGTATACAGGTTACCTTGGTTTACTTAAGGAAATGGCGCATAAATTAGGATGGGATAATTCAAAGCTTTCACTGGAGGAAGATTTTGCTTATATGAATATGGTGGCATGTCCTTCCGCCCATTGGACCACCAGGACCGATCCCTCGGATCCGCAGATGCCGCCTATGACAATTCCGCAACGCAATGGAATCATCAACGAATGTTTTCATCACAGGAAACATTTTTTCAGACAGTTATTTCAATCACTTCCAAAAGTAATTATGGTTTTTAGCGATACCACAGCTCAACCATTTATTTCTGAAATGCAGGGGAATTTTACAAAAGGTAATCCCCAGCCTGGTGAAAAGGTAGCAGACCTTATTGGCAGAAATATAAGGCTTCGTTATGGAACATTGGACGATGGAACAATACTGGATGCAAGGGTAATTTTTTCACCTCATATTAGCGGGAACCCTGCAACCTTTGCAAAACTTCGCTCAAAAGTACTTAAACAGCTTGTCAATGAAGCGCGTGCTGGAGGGCTGAGTTTTAACACCCAAACTGGTCATCTTCGCCGGCCAAGGGGGAGTTGCCTTTTTTGTCCTATGCTGGAGATAGGCCCCTGCCCTTACGAAAATGAGTTGAGACCCGTTAGCCTTTCACCTGGTTTGCTGGCCGATACTGCTGCACCGGCTGACGTGCAGATGGAAAAGTTGGCTCAGCAAAAGCTAATGGAGGAATTTATTAAAGTTCGTCCCTCAAACTCCAAAGCCTGGAAGGATGAGGTTGATATGTCGGCCCGCGTATGAGCACTGAAGATGTTATATTACTTGATTTTGAAAATGTCTTTTTTACTTTTCAGCGAGACACCTGGATCTATCGTCCTGAGATAGAAACCTTATTGTTGTCGTCAGGAAATGCGCACTAAGGAATTTTATGTAACCACCAGCTCCCGACAGAAGAATTTTCTTTAGCTCCGGGTATGGAAGGTGATGAGAACTATGACCAGTGTAGTGAACTACTTGCAGCGGCCCGGTAAGTCTCCTTAAAAGTGTTGAACTGGATTCATTAGTTGTTGACCGTGATGATTTGGATCGCATAAAACTGGAAAAGAATTTGCCCGAAGGTCTGGCGGTGTATATTAAGAATTTCTATTAATAAATTTATTACCTGTGCTTATTGATTTTAAAAACCCTGGTGAAGAAATCCAGCGAATATCGGTATATGTACGTTCAGAGGAGGAATCGAACGTAACAAAAGAAATTATGGGGCGAATTTCGAATAATGATATTCATTTTTACAATGGAGTGATAACAGGTTTTGTCAACCCGGAAATGGTACGGGCAATCATGCAAAAGGGCTTAATGATCGATTCAACCTCGATTCCGGAAATAAAAATACCGAAGGTAGTAAAAGTTGATTTTCAGGCTAAAGAGAAGGTACTGAAAATGAAAGTTAATGATAACGCAACCGTAAAATCATACCACGTAACACTGAGCGGTCCTCTGAATCATGCTATAAGAAAACGCCTGGCTGATTTAAAAATAACCATGATGGAAGCCTGTGGTGAAAATATATACTACATGCTATTAAATAACCGGCAATCCATTGAATTGGAAAAGGAAGATTTTTTTCTTTCTATGGTGGAAGAAAAAAGTAAGGCAAGTCCAAAGATTATGGAAAGTTGGCAAAAAGCAAAAGAGGCCAAAGAATTTGACGCTGAAATTCGAAACGCTGCGCTTTTAAATGTGAGGTCTCCAATATCAGGAAAAAAAAAGATATATGACATTAATGTGTTCAGAAAGGAGGATTTGCCGTTGGTGAGAAATATGCTGGAAGATGCTCAGGATGCAAAAATATTGGAGGCTACAGACACTGCCTTGCGAATTTCGGTAAGCCCATCCTCAGAAATAATAGGTGAGTTGAACAAAACAGCTGTCGTACGTTCAATACTGGAATATAATGCTCCAAAGTTGTTTTGCAATGCATCACGAATATTGATTGGTTGCCTCAGTGCTACCCGAAAAAATATCTTTTCCTGGGATGGTACAGGGGAACTGATTGGGGTGTTAGATAGCGGAATGGATTTGAGCCATCATGATCTTCAGGATGCTGTCAAACATAGTATCGAAATACCTGGAGGCAGCAAAAATGATTTATTCGGACACGGTACGCATGTAGCTGGGATAATCGCGGGAAGGGGAGTTGACTCAGGAGGAAAGGTAATGGGAATAGCTCCTGGTACTGATTTAATAAATGTGGCTATGACAGATACGGACGGTAAGTTACTGATACCACTTGATTACCGCAATATTTTAGATCCTGCTATTAAAAAAGGTGCAAAAATATTAAACCTGAGTTGGGGAAAAGCGCTGGAAGGAGACTACGATAACGGATCGCGACAAATCGATGAGTACGTTTTTAATAATCCCAATGTTTTGATAGTGGTGGCTGCTGGTAATTCCGGTTCAGCCCCGGAAGGGAAGTACAAACCACATTCACTTTATGCGCCGGCCAGCGCAAAAAATGTCGTTACCGTAGGAGCGCTCAACTCGAAATGTGACAAAGTTTGTGTTAAAAAAGATACAACCTGGAATGATAGGTTTTCAGATAGGTTTCTTAAACCTCCTGCAAGCACTGAGAAAATGTGCCAGCCGCCAATTTTACCCGCAGCCTTATCCAGCCGTGGTCCCACTGTTTACGACAGCATAAAACCTGACCTTATAGCACCAGGTACTTTTATAGAATCCACAAAATCGAAAAACTATGATAATCGTCTTTATGAAACTGGTTGTATAACTCAGGGTGATACTTATGCAGTTCTTACAGGCACCAGTATGGCTGCACCTTTTGTTTCCGGAATGGCCGCGATAATTCGGCAGTTTTTAAAAGAAAAATACAACACCCCTAATCCTTCAGCAGCTTTGATGAAAGCCTTGTTGATTGCCTCTGCTCAATATATCGATTACAATGATGACGAAGAAAAGAAAGTAGTCGGTTATCCTGATTTTGCTCAAGGATTCGGTTTGATTAATTTGCCAAATATCCTGATTGATAATAAAAGTGGAACTCTGAAATTATTGTTTCATGATGTTTCGAATAAATCTCCGGAGGCGCTGGCCTCACGAATGCCCCTTGATTCAGATATCAAATCATATCGTAGTTATAATATAGAGGTCCCCGAAAGAGCTAAAACGTTACACATTGTGCTGACATGGACAGATCCGCCAGGAGTTGCAATTCAAAATAACATGCAACTCGATGTTACAGGGCCGGGAATAGGTTTGCCTGGCAATCACGAACATAATTTCCATAAAGACCCTCTCTTCGATAAATTAAATAATTCAGGAATTCCATTTGACAAAAAAAATACTGTTGAGATCGTCAGAATTAAAAAACCCAAAAAGGGTACATATCAGATCAGGGTTATAGCCGAAAATACATCCAATCCTAACCAGGGTTATGCGGTTGTATTTATAGGAAAAACTTTGAACAAGCAAATGGTATAAAATTTATGGTCTGGAAATGCAAAAAAACTAAAGGTGAGCCTATTCTAGAATATCAGCCGATCAGTTGACCCGGAATTCCGCCCGATCAGTCAATCGGAAAAGTCTTAGTGAGCATTTCCAGCCTTCTGCAATACAAAACTCTTACTTCATTGCAGCAAAGAAGGAAACAACTATGCGCGCTTCTCAGCTAAAAGCTTTAAATCATTCAAAAAATGATTCGGGAAATATCCGGTCCCGGGCACATAGACACCCATACGGTTATTACCACATGATTTACCAAATATTTGAAATTTATTGGAAATCATTCATTTGTAACATTTTCAACCCTACTTTGCAACATTCCGGCCCCATATTTTAACCAGCATTGTGGTAACTTTACAGCATTCGATCACATTCGAACGCCGTTTATGAATTTACGACTGCTGCTTCTTGGTTTTATCTGTATTTCATGCTTTAATGTAACATTGGCAGAACTACCATCATACACTACAACAAAAGATGGTGTGATAGTTTTTACGGATCCATTAAACAATGGTCAACTTCGTGCGGTTAAACTGGAAGTTGTATCGGAAAATATAATACGGGTTATTGCCAGCCCCGGCAAAGATATTCTATCCTGGCAAAGCCTGATTACGGTTTATACTAAAAAGGAGGATTTGAGTTGGAATATCGTTTCGTCTGGGGGAAAAGTTACACTTAAAACCAAAGCGCTTACTGCCACCGTTGATCTCAAAAGCGGCGTCGTGTCTTTTTTTGACGTAAACGGAAAAAAAATATTATATGAAAAACCAATTGTAGGACGCAGTTTTAAGCCCGCCATATTCGATGGTAAACGTTGTTATCACATCACTCAAACTTTTCAAACAACGGCTGATGATGCCTGGTACGGATTGGGCCAGCACCAGGATGGTGTTTATAATTACAGGGGTCAGCAAGTCATTTTTTTTCAAAACAATACAGAAGTTGCGATTCCCTTTTTGATCTCGGCTAAAAATTATGGTATCCTTTGGGATAACTATTCACTGACAACTGCAGGCGATACCAGGCCGCTTCATCAGCTTCCTTCTCTACAACTTT
>JBDTWP010000329.1:0-8024 GCA_040006615.1 Ferruginibacter sp. | reverse complement strand
AGCCTAACCTATTATCAGCTTAGGTTTGCGAATGTTATACCTAATGCTATAAAATTATATGACACAAAAAGAATTACACAACCAGCGGCTTGTAAGGGAAGCACAGGAGGCAGTCATCCGGATGCAGTCACGGAGGCATTTCTTAAAGGAAAGTGCAATGGGTCTGGGTGCACTTGCGCTGGGTACCATGTTGGGTAGCTGTACCGGTAAATCTTCTCACAACAACGTGGTGTTTGACCCCGCACATCCGTTGTTGCCCAAACTGCCTCATTTTGCGGGTAAGGCAAAGAGCGTGATCTACCTTCATATGGCGGGCGCTCCTTCGCAATTAGAGCTTTTTGATTACAAGCCTGAGCTGATGAAAATGGATGGCCAGGATTGCCCCCCTTCCTTACTGGAAGGAAAGCGCTTTGCATTTATCAGGGGTGTGCCCAAAATGCTTGGGCCACAGGCGAAATTTGAGAGACATGGAGCATCAGGCGCCTACGTAAGTGAAAATATGCCGCATCTTGCCACTATTGTTGACGAATTAAGTTTCTTAAAAGCTGTTACCACAGACCAGTTCAATCATGGACCGGCACAGTTAATGGTGCACACGGGTTCTGCAAGATTAGGAAGGCCAAGCCTGGGTTCCTGGGTTACTTATGGATTGGGCACGGAGAATCAAAACCTGCCCGGATTTGTGGTATTGACCAGTGGCGGAAAAAATCCTGATGCCGGCAAGAGCGTGTGGGGCAGTGGTTTTTTACCAAGCGTATACCAGGGAGTACAATGCAGGAGCGAAGGCGATCCCGTATTATTTATTAAGGATCCCGATGGAATGAACAGGGATCTCCGGAAGGCTTCTATTGAAGCCATTAATGAGGTAAATGAGCAGGAATATAAAACCTACAACGATCCTGAGATCCTTTCCCGCATCTCCCAATATGAAATGGCATACAAGATGCAGATTTCAGCCCCGGAGGTAATGAATATTAACGGGGAGCCACCCTACATACATGAAATGTATGGCACAAAACCCGGAACCGCATGTTTTGCCAATAATGTTTTGCTTGCGAGAAAATTGGTAGAGAAAGGGGTGCGTTTTGTCCAGTTATTTGACTGGGGCTGGGATAGTCATGGCACAGATGAGAGCCTGGCCATTGATATAGGATTCATCAACAAATGCCGGGAAGTAGATAAATCCATCACTGCCCTGGTACTCGATCTCAAACAACGCGGCCTGCTGGAAGAAACACTGGTAGTGTGGGGTGGCGAGTTTGGGAGAACGCCCATGATGGAAAACCGGGAAGGCAAACAAAATCCATTTAAAGGAAGAGATCATCATACGGAAGCATTTACTATCTGGATGGCCGGTGGAGGTATAAAAAAAGGATTCAGTTATGGGGAAACGGATGAGATAGGCTATAGTGCCATCAGCGGCAAAGTAGAACCTTTTGATATACAGGCCACGATCCTTAACCAGCTTGGTTTTGATCATGAAAAACTGATATATGAATTCCAGGGAAGGCCATTCCGGCTCACTGATACGAGGGGCAAGGTGATCAATGAAATAATTGGATAATTCGGTAGTCGTGGAGGGATACCGGATCCGGGATATCTTTAGTTAAGAAATATCAAATTAAGGTGGGCCCATTTCTAAAAAACTGCCTGCATTAATTGAACTAAATAAAATAATTATATTGAAACGAAGAAAATTTATTGCAACCACCACTTCCGCTACAACTGCATTATTACTTTCTTCCCTTGATGTGTTCGCAAAGCCTCAAACTGTAAGAAATATGAATACAAATTTTCAATTAAAAATACTGGCAACAAACTGGGGCTTCCAGGGTACCATCGACGCGTATTGCGCCAAAGTAAAAGAAGAAGGGTATAATGGAATTGAAATATGGTGGCCGCTTGAAAAAAAGGATCAGGATGAAATATTTACTGCCTTAAAAAAATATGGGCTGGAGGCAGGTTTCCTTAGCGCCGGGCAGGAAAGCAATTTCAGCGATCATTTTAGTAGTTTCAAAAAAATGATAGAAGCGGCTGTAAATAATAAGGTCCAAACACCCCTCTATATAAATTGTCATTCGGGTAGGGATTATTTTTCTTATGAGGACAATAAAAAGATTGTTGACTATACGCTTGATTTATCTAAAAGTTCAGGTATAAAAATCTATCATGAAACACATCGGTCGCGGATGTTGTTTGCAGCGCCGGTTGCCAAAAAATTCCTCGAAACCATTCCCGCTATCAGGATCACTTTCGATGTATCGCATTGGTGCAATGTAAGTGAAAGCCTGCTGCAGGACCAGCAGGATACAATGAACCTTGCTTTAGAGCATACAGATCATATTCATGCACGTATCGGCCATCCCGAAGGACCGCAGGTCAATGATCCCCGCGCGCCTGAATGGCAGGCGGCTGTGGATGCTCATTTCAACTGGTGGGATAAAATAGTAGCAATGAAAAAACAAAAAGGCGAAACATTGACCGTGCTCACAGAATTTGGCCCCCCTGACTATATGCCGGCCCTGCCTTACACAAGGCAGCCACTCGCTGATCAGTGGGCCATCAATGTATACATGATGCAACTTTTTAAAAAAAGATACCTTGGTTAATTATCAATTATCAACTATCAATTAAATTGCCAATCATTTAATAAAAACAATTCAACACTTGAGGCTTCTTTCCATCTCAGAATTTATCGGCCATTTTCATCCCTTGCTGGTGCACCTGCCCATTGGCATTTTGTTGATCGCCTTATTGCTGCAATGGCTTTCCCGCAAAGAAAAGTTCAGGTCTTTACAAAATGCTGTTCCTGTTATATTATTATGCGGAATAATAACATCAGGGGCTTCCTGCATTACGGGCTATTTGTTGTCCATCAATGATGATTATGATAAGAAACTCGTAAGCTGGCATATGTGGATGGCGATAGGTGTTTTATTTATCTCCTTTCTGTTGTATCTGAAAGAAAGGTATGATGACTTCGCGGTCAATAAGCGTATGCTCGCAACCGGCTTATTTTTCCTGGTAGCAGTAACGGGGCATTTGGGTGGTTCCCTTACTCATGGTTCTGGTTATATTACCAAACCACTAAAAGATATTTTTATAAAGGACAGTACGGCAAATATGACCATTAAACCGCTGGCGAATGTACAGGAAGCATTGGTGTATAATGATGTAGTGAAACCCATTCTGCAGACAAAATGTTTTGGTTGCCATAATTCAAACAAACAAAAAGGCGGATTAAGAATGGATGAAATAAATGGCCTGGTGAAAGGGGGAAAGGACGGCAAGGTATTGGAGCCTGGCAATGCTGCAGCGAGTGAAATGATAAAGCGCCTGATGATGCCGGTTGATAACGATAAGCACATGCCCCCGAAAGAAAAACCCCAGCCCTCAGAAAGCCAGATCGCTTTACTTCACTGGTGGATAAACAATGGGGCAGACTTTACAAAGAAAGTAAAGGAGTTCGATCAGGCAGGCAAAATAAAACCCATGCTTATTGCCTTGCAACAGCCGGTTGTTCCGGTGAAAAAAGATCCTGAAGATCTCCCGCCTGTACCTGTAGAAAAAGCTGACGAAAAAATAATCGCCCGGCTTAAAGAGCATGGTATTATTATCCTGCCCGTGGCGCAAAACAGTAATTACCTGATGGCTAATTTTGTAACTGATTCCGTCGTAGATATAAAGGATCTGCAATTGCTCAGGCAATTGAAAAAACAATTGGTCTGGCTGAAGCTGGACAATACAAATACGGGAGATAATTCAGCACCTGATCTTGCACAACTAACCGCATTAATCAGGTTGAATGTTTCCAACACAATAATTACTGATAAAGGCCTGCAGCAGCTTGCCCCGCTTAAAAACCTGCGGTATCTGAACCTGGCAGGAACAAAGGTTACGGCAACAGGATTGATGCAGTTGAAACCTTTAACCAAACTAAAAAACCTATACCTCTACAACACCAATATAAAAAGTCCTGATTACCCAAATTTGAAAAAAATATTCCCTTCCACTGTTATTGATTCGGGCGGATATCGCGTAGAACTGCTTGCAACTGACACCACCTTAGTGAAGGCAGCCAAAAAATAAAAGCCTCCTTAATCCAATTGTCATTTATTTGGTAATCCCGCCGGATACATTGAATCATTTACACTTTTTGATATGCCTCTAACATTTTCAAATTTTCAAATATTCACATTTTCACATTTTCAAATTAGCACATTAGCATATTAGCACATTCTTTCATTTTCACATTTTCACATTTTCACATTTTCACATTTTCACATTTTCACATTTTCACATTAGCACATTAGCATATTAGCACATTAGCACATTAGCATATTAGCACATTAGCATATTAGCACATCAGCACATTCTTTCATTTTCACATTTTCAAATTTTCACATTTTCACATTTGCATATTACCACATTATTTCAGTATTTTTTGTGTATTTTTAAATTAAATTTTATTCCCGATGCCCCCAGTTATATTATATTACGCTATCCCCTTCTTTGTATTGCTCCTGTCTGTTGAAGCCTGGTTCTCGTATAGGGAAAATAAAAAGCTGTACGAAACCAGGGATACATTTGGCAGTTTGGGTTTAGGCATTGGCAATGTATTGACCGGCTTTATAACCAAGGCATTGATATTCGGACTGTTTACATTTATCTATCAATTCAGGTTGTTCGACCCCGACCCCACCAGGTGGTGGTACTGGCTGCTATTATTGCTGGCAGATGATTTTTCATATTACTGCTTTCACCGGGTAAGTCATTATGTGAATTATTTTTGGGCAAGCCATGTGGTACACCATTCTTCCCAACATTATAACCTGGCTGCAGCACTACGACAAACCTGGACAGGTAATGCTACCGGTGCCTTTCTTTTTTGGGCATGGATGCCATTGGTAGGTTTTCACCCGGTCTGGATCTTATTCATGCAGCAAATAAGTTTGATCTACCAGTTCTGGATTCACACTGAAACCATTAATAAACTGCCAAAACCGGTGGAATTTATATTCAATACCCCTTCCCACCACAGGGTGCATCATGGCAGCGACCTCAAGTATCTTGATAAAAATCATGCAGGAATACTAATCATCTGGGACAGATTGCTGGGTAGTTTTCAACCGGAACAGGAAAGGCCAAAATATGGATTGACCAAAAATATTGAATCTTTTAATCCTGCCGTTGTCGCATTTAAAACTTGGGGTGACCTGTTTAAAAAAGCCCGTTCATCCGGATCTTTTATTACCGCAGTCAAATATTTCATTAAATCACCGGGTTGGAGCCATGATGGTAGTAGTAAAACTACGACTCAGTTAAGGAAAGAACAGTTCTCAAACTTTTAATCAAAGGTTTAATATAGTCAAATGCCAATACCTTTTAAATACTAACTCCCTCAGGTAAAATCACCCGGCTTTTAAGCCGAAATATTATTTTTTCCACAATGGCACAAATATTGATTTCTAAGAATTTGTTTTCTCATTTTTGAAATCCCGTATGAATACTGGTAAAAATCGGTATAATTACAATATCCTGCAATAATTACTGTTTATAACTGTAATAAGTTGCTCTAAATAACATTTTTCCAATAATTGTCTCAAAAAAACATTAAAAGGCATATTAAAAACTTAAAAACAGGAAGACTATGCCGAAGGAACATGAATTGCTGAATAGATTATTATTAAATGTCCATTATCCTTACCTATTTGAGAATGTCAATCTAATTCTAAATGCTTAGATCTATTTTTATTTTATACCTGTTTTCATGCCACCTGTTTGCATCTTCACAAACTGCGGATTTTACATTTCAAAGCAGTAATGGTCTATTCTGCAATCCTGCCGCCGTACAGTTTACCCAGAATTGCACAGGAAACCCGACCGGATTTATCTGGTATTTGGGAAATGGGTTAAAGAGTTTTAAAGCAAATCCTCTAACCAGTTATACAAATGCGGGCACCTATTCAGTTAGACTGATCGCCATTTTCCCCCTGGGAGCGATAGAAATAACCAAAACCGTGGTTATAACCCCAACCATCAACCCCAGGCTGGGTTTCGACAGAAACTACATTTGTCAGCCGGGAATCATTAATTTTTCTGCACCCACCAATGGAAATATAATTACCTATGATTGGGACTTTGGTGATTCAACCGGCATAATTTCAACCCCTGGAAATAGTACAGGTCACAATTTTTCTAATTATGGTTCTTATAATGTTCTGATAAAAGCCAGTGATGCCGCAGGTTGCTTCGGCGAAGATTCTGTTACAATTGACGTTAAGAAAATTCCGGTTACCGCAACGGCTAATCCTGCTTCCGGCTGTCTTCCTGTTGTTGTTGGTTTTTCATCAGATGTTACGTTGCCACTGAATGACTCGGTGAGCAGCTATTCATGGGACTTTGGTGATGGAACTGCTCCTTCAATAACGGCATCAGGCGTTAACAATCAACCTTATAATAAGGCGGGAACCTTTCTACCCAAACTTCTTGTCACAACTAATGAAGGTTGTACCAATACTTTCAATTTCCCGGCGCTGGCTTTTGGAACACCACCCGCAAACCTGATTGCTTATGCGAAGGATACAATTGTCTGCGGTTCGGAGACACCGGTTTTTGTCGCCAAAGCTACCAATGCAAACAGGTATTTGTGGGATTTTGGGGACGGCACTACCGCCAGTGCGAATGATACCATAACGAAACATAAATATGCGACATTAGGTATCAAAACAATTACCGTTACGCCTTTTTATAATGATTGCCCTGGAACCCCTGACAGCATTCAAATAAGAATTGTTGGCGTAATAGAAAGTTATTCATTTTCTAATACCTGCGCCGACAAAAGAACATTCACATTTAGAAATTTTACCCTTGGCAATAAATCAACTGTAATTTGGGAATTTGGTGATGGAAGTCCTGCAGATAGCACGGATAAAACCATACATACCTTCCCGGTAACAGGTCAATTTGTAACCACCTTAACTGTAATTGACAACATCACCGGTTGCCGGGATTCTTTTTCCAGGCCTGTTTTTACAGGAACTCCGGTATTGGTAAACGCTGATACTGCTATTTGCAAGAATACAAATACCACATTTAGTATTGCAGATAATTATGACAACGCTTCTGCAACATATATCTGGAATGTATTGGGTAAAATTATTAGCACATCCACCAGGCCCACCCTGACACTAAATGCCAACACTTTAGGTAGTTTTAATAATTTCGTTGTGATAACCAATGGGTCTAGATATTGCCGCGATACCGTTCCATTGGATCATTCCATCCTCGTCCGTGGACCTAACCTTAGTTTCTCGATGCCGGCAAATATCTGTTTTGGTGATTCGGTAAGTGTCACAAACAACTCCTCCCCTTTTGTACCCGGAGATTCAGTTTTGCTATGGTATTGGAACTATGGAAATTCACTATTCAACGATACCCTATTTCAACCTGAACCAATACAATATACCGCTCCAAGAGCTTATAGAGTAAAGCTGGTTGGTATTGATATTAATGGTTGCAAAGACAGTATCAACAAAATCGTTATAGTCTTCCCCCTGCCTTTCTTGCAGGTTTTGCCAAAACTCGATACTTTATGTTCAGGACAGTCCGATTCACTTTTTGCATTCCACAGTGATAGTGTCTTATGGTCGCCCACTAACGGTATTTCCTGTGCCACCTGCGATACAGTGATCGCCAATCCCTCTGTAACGACCCAATATTTTGTAACCGCCACTTCAATTAATAAATGCAGTATCCTTGATAGTATCAGCATTAATATCATAGAACCCTTTACAGCAGTTCCGGCGTTTGGCAATATCTATCTTTGCCTGGCTGACCAGGTTACACTGGATGTGGATCCTAAAAACAAAGTAATTGTATGGTCTCCATCTGCCGGATTGTCTAATATCAATATATATAATCCTATTGCCAGGCCAACCCAAACCACTACCTATCGGGCTACATTATCAGATTCGACCGGTTGCTTCACCAGGACTGCTGATATTGCTGTGTTTATTAAAAAC
>JBDTWP010000328.1:0-8025 GCA_040006615.1 Ferruginibacter sp. | reverse complement strand
TAATTTGATTTGCTTCCCCGTGCTTAACAGGAATGTTCTTCTTTTAAAATCTGCCATATCATTTGTTTTACATTGTCAGTTAATAGAATAATATTTGCTGATTTTGATGAATTCCCCGGAATTTATTCTCTTGTTTTTGAATGTGGTGATAATCCTAACATAAAACTTTGCGTAAAAGAGCTCTATGCAGAACATCAATTGTTATGAGCCAAGGGCGGGTGAAAAGAAAAAGACCAGCGTCAATATATATGTAATTAAAATTTCGGCTCTGAACCTGGTTTTATCTTTTATCACTTTCCACATTTATCTTACTCATAAAAAATGGCAGCTTAAACGGAATTATTCAACAGATTCCTCTACCTGTTCGATGTTTCTGATTAGAAAAGGAAATCTTTGTTTCCGATTGTTGTTGTCTTTGGATTGCCCTGCCCAATTCAGTAAGCCAATGGTTGAGGTCCTTATGACCATGGTACAGTTCCCGGTTATCTTTAAACGCGGAAGATATCTGCAGGAGTTTTAAAGTTGCTTTGTCACCAGCTGTATCATTGTCGAGCATAAGGTTTGCTTTGGGATAACTTTGCATCCTATCAACATTTTTTTCAAGAAAGGAAAGGCTGTTTAAAACCAGGTAATCTGTCGGTAACTGCGGCTGGTTCCGGTTAATGGTCAGCCATGAAAGGAAACTAAAAAAGCCTTCCATAACGGTTAAGCCCTCGGCTCCTTCCTTTCGGATAAGCGTAGCATCTTTCGGGGAACTGCTGCCTTTAAAATACCGGTTGCGCAATTCATATCCACCGGAATTATTTTCAAAGCCGATGGCGAAATATCTTTTCCCGTATAGCTCATAATTTACTTCTTTGCAATATTCCATGGCAACATCCAAAGGAACGCGTCTTTCCTTTAGGTAAAATAACAGCGCTGTATTGCTAATAGGCCTGGTATCCAGTATTTTTATTTTTCTCTCTTCATCCTCCCCTTGCCCGTTAATTACCGGTGACGTCTGCCGGTGGAAAGAAAAATCATTTTGATTTATTTTTTGTACAAGTTCTTTCACGCTGCAATTATGATAGCGTATACCAAAATCAATAAGATTACCTCCCTGGCCAAGGCCATGATCGTACCAGGCATTGAGTTTCCGGTTTACCTTAAATGACGCCTCTTTCTCAGTTCTCAATGGAGATAGATACCAATAGTCATTACCACTGATTTTCTTTGGCAAATGACCTGATTTTTCCAGGTAATCCACCATATCCAATTGCTTCACTTCCCCGAGGGAAAAATTATAGGTGTTCATAGTATTATTATTTTATCATTATAAAAAACTTACCAAATCAAAAAAGTAAGCTACTTGTCTTACTTGCTTACTTATTTGCCGATGAAAAAGAAAACTCATAAGTAACATAAGTAAGATTAAGTAACTTCAAGTAACATATATCTTACTTATTATAAGCCTTGCTGGTCCTGCGTTTCAGCCTAATAAGTAAGATAAGTAAGCAGATTTTCATTTTTCATTCCGGAGTTTTAAAAAATAGGCCTTAATGGGATACTCTTTCCCCTTGCTGTATCGATTATCCCTTACAAAGCCCAGCATCCTTAATGCCTTGCCCAACTGGTTGTTTGAAATCTTTGCCAGGCCGTCTGTTTCTTTCTTCAGGCCTATTTCAATTTCACCGGTAGTGATAAACAGGTCATGATCTTCCTTATTACCCGGTGTATAGTACTTCATCAACAGTTCCATCTCCGGGCTCACCATGGTAAACTGTTTATTCTCTTCTTCATTTTCCTTTACTTCTTCTGCTGTGACATCACAGGCAAATCCATTTTTATGTAAGGCATAGGCTTGTGCCCAAACATCATTAATATCTATTTGGCTGGAATAGTTCCAGTCAATACCCGTAATTTCAAAAGGTATCCATCTCACATTACCGGTAGGGTCGCTTAAAAATTCTGTCGTATTGGTGGAACCAATAAAGCTGGCGCGACGGGATAATTTTTTTGCTTTTCGCTCAAAGGGATGACGCTCCTTTACAAATGAATTGCTCAATATGCTTTTCAAGGCATTGATCTCTACCCTGGTAAAAGTGGCCAGTTCATCCAGGTTGATAATGAAGTTTTCAATCAAAGCGATCAGGCTGTCCTTGTCGAAGGAAATATTCTCCGTCATATAATTTTTTAACGCTACAGGGCATAGAAAACGGATAAAGGTTGTTTTGCCTGAGTTTTGTACTTCATGTACCAATATGATGGCATTCTTATTACAGTATTGATCTTCCAGCGCACACCGGATCGTTCGTACCAGCCATTTTTTAAAATGCCTTTCAAAGCGTTCGGGGTTGCGCAGCTTTACATAACTGCATAACAGGTGAATATGATCCACCTGGCCTTCCCATGGCGGCAGGTTTTCAAAATAACTAGTGAAGGGATTGAACTTTTCGACAAAATCACTCTTCAATAAATAAATGAGTTCATTCAAATTGATCTTAAAGCCTTCCAGTTTTAATTGCCGGTAAATATTGAATTCATTTAATTCCACCCAGTCCATATCACCTTTCTTTTTAAATTCAATAGCACCGGTAATTTCATTCAACTGAAAATGAAAGTGGCCGGATAAGTATCGTTCCAGCCTGATATGCTCCATCTTTTTATTATCACTGCCCATTGGTTATTTCTTGCCAGGTAAAAGATCAATTTTATGCTTGCTATAACGTTTGCGGTTAGCCAGCATCGGATCAATAGCACTTTTTTCCCTTTCATTATCATTATCATCTTTAAAAGTGTTCACCCAGCTTAAGAGCTCGTTTAATTTAATCAGGTAGCTTTTGCCGATTTTAATGGCAGGAAGATTTCGGTTGTCTATATAATGCCTAACTGTGCCTATAGGCTTACGCATGACTTCGGAAGCTTCGGATAGGTCCAGCAAGCGGTCAGGATCGGCTTGAAGAGCCGGTGTGTTTTTTTGTGCATTTTCCGATAAAATATTTACAGATGATTGTAACTGTTCGAGTCGGGAGAGGATCAGATCGAATGGATTGGTGGTTTGCATTTCAGTTTGTTTTATTTGTTACTAACGGAATGCAAATTGTAGTTAAGTAGAGCGAAAATCAGGAATTTTAGGGAAGGAAATCACGGAATTGGGGAATTTCCTAAATGAGTAGCAGTTTGGTCCAGAACCTTCAATTGAAGAACGACGGAATTCCAGCGGCGAGACCATTGTTTTGGTTTTGAAAAGTTTACTGACTACCTGCAGGTGTTCAAAACCTAACTCGAAGCCAATCTCGCCGACCGACAGGTAGTGGTTGAAAGCTTTTCTATGGCCAGTTCGATTAGCTTGTTGTGCGGGTGCTGCTGGGTGCATACTGGGTTACTATAAATCACCAATAATCAATTTAGCCTCTCTTGATTTCGCGACAATTATATATCGCTAAACATAATATTGCGTAAAAACCGCCTTCATTTGTCGCTAAAATCATAATCACGACATATAATGCTCATAATTGTCGCGTAAAGTATATATTTGTCGTGAGATGAATAATAGTCAGAAAATTATAAGGCAAGAAGCTGAAGCCATTAAAACAGCCCTTAAAAAGTTTAAGGAAGGCGCTCCTATTGAAGCTATAGAAGCGACCGCCGGCATAATAATAGAACGCAGGACGTTGCAAAGAAGACTAAAAGAATTAATCAAAGAAGGTGTCCTAAGGTCGGCAGGTAAAGGGCGAGCCATAAAGTACCATCTACTGACGCCTGAAACAGAAAACATTCCTTCCGGACAAACAATAACAACTATTCTGCCTTTATCCGATGCGGGCATGGAAATTCAACGAAAAGTTTCTCAGCCCATACAGCAGCGCGATCCTGTGGGTTACAACCGCGCATTCCTTGAATTATATAAACCTAATATTACAAGTTATTTGACTACAGAAGAAAAACAAAGATTGGGTGAGATCGGGAAGACGGAAAGCATGAATGAGCCAGCTGGAACCTACGCAAAAGAGATTTTGCAACGCTTGTTAATTGATTTGTCCTGGAATTCCAGTCGGCTTGAAGGTAATACTTATTCCCTCCTTGATACGCAACGACTGATCTCGGAAGGGGTATGGGCCGAAAATAAATCGGCGAAGGAAGCCCAAATGATACTTAATCACAAAGACGCCATTGAGTTTATAGTACGGAACACTGAGGAAATTGGCTTCAACCGCTATACAATATTAAACCTTCACGCGTTGCTTTCAAATAACCTTCTGCCCAACCCTGCAGCTTCAGGAAGATTACGATATTTTGGTGTCGGCATTACTAAATCGGTTTATACCCCTCTTGGTATCCCGCAGCTAATAGAGGAAATGTTTGAGATGATATTGCAAAAGACAGAACAGATAGAAGACCCTTTTGAACAGGCATTTTTTATCATGGTACAATTGCCGTATCTCCAACCTTTTGATGACGTGAATAAACGTGTATCGCGGCTTGCTGCAAACATACCACTGAATAGAAAAAATTTGTCACCACTTTCTTTCACGGAAGTCCCTAACGAGCTTTATGTTCAAGGGCTACTCGGAATTTATGAACTTAATAAAATCGATCTGTTAAAAGATGTGTTTTTATGGGCTTATGATCGTTCTGCCAAACAATATGCCGCGCAACGCCAATCCCTTGGCGATCCGGATCCTTTTCGTCTTAAATACCGGGAAGCTATTCGTGATTTGATAACAGAAGTGGTCAAAGATGCTACTCCGAAGGAGATAACCATTACAATAATAAAAGTTAGAGCCCTTCGATTACCTGAAACAGACCAATCCAAATTTGTAGAAGCAGTTGAGACCGAGCTTATGAATTTGCATGAGGGTAACTTCGCACGCTACCAAATCAGACCATCGCAATTCAAGGAATGGAAAAAGGTTTGGAATAACGAGGAGTAATAATTATCAAAAAAGCATTAAGCAAAATAACATTAGTATTCCTGATACATGAACATAAAGCTCTAGGTATATACAAAGGACGAATAAGCTTTAAAAATCTGTTCCAGGTAGAGTATAAAATACCTGAGTGGTGAATCCCAACGTGGAGATAGCGGCGATGATAAAATAAGAAATGTTTAAGGTGATTGCAAAATAATGACCTTTTACTTTTAATTACTAAAACGTAAAAATCGCTAATTATAACTTTTTCAAAAATTACCGAAACTTACAGCGTCAAATGAGGAAGAATGCCATTCATAAAATTTAACTGGCCCGCATTTTTTACAGTAATTATCTTTACAGCATGTTAACATTCATTGCCTGGATCATCCTTTTTATACTTTGTTGGCCGCTGGCTATTTTGGCATTTGTACTATATCCCGTTTTTTGGCTGCTTACCCTGCCATTCAGGTTAGTTGGCATAGCGGTGGACGGAGTTTTTGGTTTACTAAAAAGCATCATTACGCTGCCCGGCAGATTGATACAGCGGTAGGAATATTTTTTATTGGTAAGCCAAAGATAAAATTTGATGATGTTACCCAGATTTTTTGCAAGGTTTTGAAATCTGGATTATTGGACCTCGTTTCGTTATTCATTGAACCTATATAGGCCTAAAGAGGAGCTCAACCTGAAATTATTGGTGACTGATAAGATAAACTTTATTGTGGTAAAACAATAATAAACGTTAAACCCAGTCCTTCTTTCGTTTCCACTTATCGCAATTGTCGCTTTGGGCAGAATTTGGAAATTGTGCTTAAGCTTTTGTTCATCATATCAATTACATAGGAATTAACTTAATTACATTATAATTCGTAATAAAATTCAAAGGTCCGAACGAAGAATTAGGGTATTACTTGCTTGGTTATTGCAGGTTATCTATTTTGAGTTTCTTCAATTTTGCGGTATGTTTTATATAGCTGTTGTCGTACCTGAATTCTGATATAAAAACTTTCAGCTTACCAATGGTATTGCCGGTATAGGAGGAATAAGCTTTAAAAATCTGCTCCAGGTTGTACTCATTCTTAAAATAACCGAGCTGGTAAAAGAAATCAATTGCAGCAGCGATGCAACCGTTTAATCCATAAGGATTTTTACCATTAGGCAATCGGCTCACCGGGGCAAAAATATTATACTCAAACCTGGCTGCTTCTATCTTTTGAACAATATAATGCAAGGTTTCTTCCGCACTACCGTTCACAAGATTTAATGTACTTATTAATGATAGGTTCTCTTCCTTTGATGTCGCAAATTCACTATTTGAAACGTTTTCTTTCTTTTCATCAGCAGGTCCATTTAACAGTGTATTTCTTTTTTCAAGTGCCTCCAACAAGGCATTTCTATTTTGCTGATGCAGCGCATACATCTTCTTAAATTTCTCATCCTTTATGAGATTCCTATTTTTAATATAGCACCATTGCAATTCTTCATCCAGATTATCTTCACTTGGCCGATCATAATACGGCTGAAAATTATGGTTTAGTAATTCGTGACACCTGTTCAAAATGGTAGGCGACAACGTTTCGATTTTATCCATCAATACCAGCAGGAAGCTTTTATTAAAGGTCCAGAATAAATGCCTGGTAATATCTTCAAAATAATGTGTGTTCCAAAAATTGTCACGGGTAATTTCGAAAGGGCTACTTAATAAGGTAATACAATTACCGGCTCTGATAATTTGAGCCACGTATAATTCATAGATTGAAAAACGAAAATAAAATTTACCTGAATGTTTTCCTTCTACGGATACTTCCCTGATATAATTCCTGTTGGAAAGGTATTTCGTAGGAATGCTCACTTTTCCCATACATCCTCATTTAGAATACAAAGATTTATCAAAAATTTGAAACTTCAAAAACATGTATCAAATCATGTATCAAATAAAAAAGCACCTGAAGAAGTTATCTCACAAGTGCTTGATTTCAAGTGGGCCCACCTGGGCTCGAACCAGGGACCACCTGATTATGAGGGCCTCAATTCATCTTTTTAGTTACCGCCAGTTACCGTTAGTTACTACGTAAATGGTTGATTACTATTGTTTTATTCACTTTTATTTTTTAACTTGCTTTCAGACAAATTCACATGTTTTTCAAAAACATGTATCAAATTATGTATCAAATTTTGAATTGAATTTTATGAAACGGAAGAAAGTAAATGTGAAGGTGGTACCTGATATTAGAAGGTCAAAAGATAACGCTCGTTTTCCTTTAAAACTCCGCATAACATATAAAGGAGAGCGAAGATATTATGCCTCTGGATATGATGCATCCAATCAAGATTGGATCGTCATCAACAGTTCGGATGCTAAAGGGAAATTACGTAATATCAGAAACGCGATTGTAGAAATAGAAATTAAGGCGGAAAAGTGTTGTTCAGAAATCATTCCTTTTTCTTTCAGGAAATTTGAATACAACTTCTTCGACAGGAAGATTGAATTTGAAAATGTCGAATCCGCATTTACCGCTTATATTCAACAGTTAAAGAATAACAACCAGGTTGGCACAGCCGATTCATATAAAACAGCAATCAGCGGACTCACTAAATATAAAACCAATTTAAAATTTGATGATGTTACTCCGGAATTCCTGCAGGGTTTTGAAAACTGGATGCTTAGCCGGGGTAAGTCAATAACAACGGTCGGCGTATACTTACGTCCGTTGCGAGCCATCATGAATATTGCAAAGGAGAAAGAATTCATCAAGCCCCAGGCATATCCGTTTGGTAGGAGAAAATATACAATTCCTGCGGGAACAAGTTTCAAAAAGGCACTCGGAATAAAACAGATCAAACAAATTTTCGATTACCAGGCCACACTAGGAAGCGGCATGGACAAAGCCAGGGATTTCTGGGTATTGAGCTATTTATGCAACGGGATAAACATGATGGACCTTCTTCAATTACAATGGAAAGATGTAAACTCCTCTTCAATCAATTTTATCCGGTCAAAAACTAAGAGAGCGAATAAAGCAAATCCGGTCACAATACTGGTTCCCCGCAATGACTATATTGATAGGCTTATCAGCAAGTGGGGAATAAAGTCGTTCGTAACAACAGATTATATTTTTGATATCCTTGT
>JBDTWP010000327.1:0-8041 GCA_040006615.1 Ferruginibacter sp. | reverse complement strand
TAACACGTATCGCTTTGGAAAATGCAGCATCTATTGCAGGTATGTTGTTAACTACGGAATGTGTAATCGCCGACAGGCCTAAGGAAGAAGCAGCGCATAACCATGGTGGTGCTCCTGATATGGGTGGAATGGGATACTAATCCGGTAGCCACGAATTATATATACACGAATTAAATACAGTCCCTTCTGCATTGAGCAGGAGGGATTTTTTTGACCCAACTGACAAACTATGAGTAGAATTCCTGTCTGTTTGGCTCAGTCAGACCAGGATCGCTACCCTCGGTGTCCCAATCGGTAGATTGGTTCAAAAACCAAGACCGACCCGGATCGAGTCTTTAATATTAATATCAAAAAACCCATTTACGATATTTCGTAGTGCTTTTATCACCGTTCATCGTTAAATTTTTGTTATTCAGCCTTTCTCATTTTAATCATAAAAAAAATATCCTTCTATTTACATCATGAATCGATAAACGAAAAGCTTCGTTCTGTTAAATGTTTCATAAATAATTATTCCTGCCCGACGATTTAAGGATTTTGGCACCAAAAATACCTGTCGGCAATAATTTATGTCTCAAAGCTGGTTTTTTACCGGGTAGCGGATCACAATTATAACGGATAGGAAATTGAACCAAAATAGCTTATAAAAAAATCATAGAGAAAATCATGATGCACACATCTCAGATTACCGTACAGTCTTTAGCTTGTGTTGACGTACAAACGTTAAGAAGCTGTTTTAATGCTTCGTTTAAAAACTATTATACGCCAATACAACTAAGCAGAGAACAGTTTGCGGAAAAGTTAATTACGGAAGCAATTGATTTGAAATTGTCATTTGGCATTTTTGATGTAGATGAATTAGTTGGTTTCATATTAAACGGTATTGACCTGGCAGGCAATCAAAAAGTAGCTTATAATACGGCAAGCGGCATCCTGCCTGAATATAGGGGATATAAGCTCTCTTACTTACTGTATGAACATAGTATACAGCAACTACAAAAGGCAGGAGTTGGAAGGATCATACTGGAAGTAATAGAACAAAATATTCCTGCAATAAAGATCTACCACCATTTTGGCTTTATCGTAACCCGGAAATTAAACAGTTATGTGGGAAAGCCGGTGTTGCGTGAACTACTACCTATTGAAATTGAAACGCTGGCATCACCCGACTGGGACCTCATCAGGAAAAATTGTGAATGGAAGCCTTCCTGGCAATATAGCACCAATTGTATAAAGAGGGCTCAAAGCAACTATACACTGCAGGTGGCAAGTAGTAACAAGCAACCGGTAGCCTACTGTATTTCAAATTTTAATACAGGAACGGTTGCACATTTTGGCTGCAGCGAAATAGACAGTAAGGAAAAATATCTTTCCGCATTATTCAACCAGGTAAATGGAGTTAACAATAATCAGGATACTTCGGTGATTAATGTAGATACCAATGCCTTATACGCCAACACATTTTTGCTCTCCATTGGCCTGTCCCGTTTTTTTACTGCCTGTGAAATGGAATTGGTACTATAAAAATTCTGTCATCTTGTATTCAATCAATATAGCTCGTTGTTGGGTTTTCTAAGTCCCCTCTGCCTTTGGAGGGGGTTGGGTGGTGAATTGTTTTTACATGGTTTCCGGCTTTAACCACTTTCCAACTTCCGGAGCCCTGTAATTTTCCATTTTATTCAGGATGCCATCTATGTTTTCATCTGACAATAACATGTCCCTGTTCAATGCTTTTAAAAAGCCATTATCAACCATCGTCTGAGTCAGGAGATTCAGGCTATCATAGAAGCCGCCGATATTTAAGATGCCTACCGGCTTTTTATGTAGCCCCAATTGGCCCCAGGTCAGCATTTCAAAAAGTTCCTCCAGGGTACCAAAACCACCGGGCAATGCAAGCCCACCATCGCATAATTCATTCATTTTTGCTTTTCTTTCATGCATCGTTTCAACCAGGATAAGTTCGGTTAATCCTTCATGAGCCAGTTCTTTTGCCTGTAAGAATGTCGGCAGTACACCGATTGCTTTCCCTCCAGCAGCTAAAACCGAATCGGCAATTGCACCCATAATTCCAACCTTTGCGCCGCCATACACCAGGTCAATTTTTCTTAGAGCCAGGGCCCTGCCAAGTTCCTTCGTTGTATTGATAAAAATTTCTTTATTGCCGATGCTTGACCCGCAAAATACTGTTATCCGTTTCATACTATATTATTTTGTACGCTGTGTACCGAGATTATTAATGCAGTGAAATATCATTTAAAACCTATGAGGTTTTGACCTACCCGGAAACATTCGGTTATACGGCTCTTGTTGAGCCTTCAGGGCAGGATGAATTTGAAATGCACCCTTTATTTGTGTTATAGAAGAATCCGGGTGATATCCTCGTACCCGCGTCGCCTCGCCCATTCTATTGGGAGTGCCCAGGGTTCATCACCGGGTAATTCCGGATCCGCACCTTTTTTTAATAACCATTCCAGCATTTCTTTCTTGCCATTACGTGCCGCCCAGCCAAGCGGGGAGGAAGAGAAATCTGTATCAATGGCGTTGATTTCAGCACCAAATTCAAGACAGACTTCCGCCAGCTCAATATTACCGGCCGAGGCAGCGTGATGTAACAGGGTCGCTCCCAGCCAATCACAGGAGTTAGGGTCGAGGCCGCGTTCCATCAACCAGCGGGCAAACTCCGGAGTCCTGATCTCCTTTACTGCAAATTTTTTCAGGATATCCGGCTGAAACCGGAGGATAAGTTCCATGCATTGTTGGTGCCCTTCGCTAATGATATAGCCAATGCCACTTTCCAGGTTGAGTTGTGGATTGGAGTGCAACATCTCTGAAATGGTGTCCAGTTCGCCGTAATAACAAACCAATTCTACTGTAAGGGTGCCACCATAGGAAGCAATCAGATCTGTCATCTCCCGAGAGGCAACAACGTGTTTTGCCAGCGACAGGCAATTGCCGGATGATTCAACTGCCGCGTTCGTATTGGCGCCATGAACGAGAAGCATTTTCACAATTTCAAAATGCTTTCCACTAATCGCTGCGTGGAGGGCACCACCGTGTGGTGCAATACCCTGTTCGGGCTCATTTGGATTGGCACCCCGTTCAATCAGTAACTTCACGATTTCGGAATACCCGGCACCCGCAGCAACGCGTAAGGGCAGACCGGAATAATAGCCGGAGTAAGAAGGCACCCTGTTTGCCAGGTTAGGGTCCTGGTCCAGTAACTCTTTGACACGGTCGTAATAACCGATCCTGGCGGCTACACTGATGTCGCAATAAGCACCTCTCGCCATCAGGTAACCTACAAGAACTTCATGTTTTCTGAGTCCGGTTGGTGGCAGGTCGCGATACCAGCTCCGGTAAAAATAATCACCGTTTGTGAGATCAATCGGCCTGGCGCCGTCCGGACGCATAGCGTGAATATCTGCCCCGAGGTTGAGGAGCCTGTTAATTAGATCAACCTGCCTCGTTAATACTGCCCAATGGATCGGTTGATTACCCTGCTCATCAGCCGCGTGAAGCAGCGCCGGTTGCTTCTCCAGTATTGCAAGTGCAAGAGCCGGATCACAGTTTTTGATCGCCGCCGCGATGATTGCGCCTTCGGGAATGATATGATATTTATCCCTGAGTATCGATTCAAAAAGAGCAACCAATTCAGCATACCCACGGTCACGGGCAATTGTAAGCAGTGAGTCCCCAAACATATAGACAGGGTTCACACCCTTTTCAAGCAGGAAGTCCGCAACAGCCCGGCGGTTCTCCCGTACTGCGAAGCGCAGGGGTGTAAGGTATTGATATTCGCAGTTGATAAGGTTTGGATCCTTTGCAACTAATTCCCTGATCGTTTCCAGATCGCCGGCTATTGCCGCACAAAACATCATCCAGACATCTTCTCCGCGTCCGCGCGACCATTCCTGGAATTCTTCACCCCTAAGCGATTCGGGTTGAACCATCCGTGCAATTTTCGCATTTCCTTCGTAAGCCATTTAATAATTTTTATTTGATTAGGAGACCTGTGAATTGGTGGTGATAAATCGTCGGTATTTCATATTACCTGTTTTTCACCGGTTCAATAAAACCAGTCATTTCACCGGGCCCGTCCA
The DNA here is from genome assembly GCA_040006615.1 of Ferruginibacter sp. GTDB lineage: Bacteria > Bacteroidota > Bacteroidia > Chitinophagales > Chitinophagaceae > Ferruginibacter. Next base: position 3,941 of record JBDTWP010000327.1, on the reverse strand, counting down.
GGCTACATTAAAGTTACTATATAATTTTTTTTCATAACCTACTCCATTAAGAATCCTCCTGGAAAACCACAATCAGTGTCCCGGAAACTATGACAAAAAAGAAAACCCATATTTTTACACATAAAGGGATAAAACTGTTGCAACGTTTTCTTACATACCACTATCACACAATTGTTATTGTGTTATTGGCTGTGTACGGTATCCTTAATTTTTACTGTAGCACCCGGTTAAGTGTTACCGGCGATGAGGTAAAATATTATCAGTATGGCGTTAACATATTGAAGTTGCAACCACAAAAAAATATAGTAGATAGAGTCCCTTTTTTCAACAGCCAGATGCCCATAGTTGCTATCAATGTCCTGCCCAGGGCCATACAACAGTTATTTAATCCATCTTTAAAGCATGACCTGCGGCAAACGGTGAAGGATGTTGCAAGTGCAAGATTTTTTTCAGTTATCAGTGCGCTGCTGCTGGCATTATATGTATTAGTTTGGAGTACGGAATTGTATGGGAAGCCCGCCGGAATTTTTTCCTTATTATTATGCCTGCTTTGCCCTAATATAATGGCCCATTCGCAAATGGTTGGTACCGATGTCTACAGTTTTTTGCTTTGTACCGCTACCTGTTATCATGCCTGGAAATACTCCAAATCCAATAATATAAGGCAATTATTACTGGTGGCTTTGTTGTTGGGTATTGGCCAACTGAGCAAACAGTCCCTGCTATTGTTATATCCTGTTGTTCTTATTTTTTTATTGACCAGGTTGTACAGCTTAAAAATATTGCCCGGTAAAATAATGATTGCGCTTACAAAAGAATTGTTTGTTATCGGAATTATTTCGCTGGCGGTTATTAATACCGGGTTTTTATTTGATAATACCGGCAAATCAATTAAGCAATACCATTTTCTTTCCTCAAAATTTACTGCCTTACAAAATCAGTTCTCTTTTATGAACGGCCTGCCTGTTCCATTACCAGAACCCTACGTTGCAGGGTTTGATTATGTGGCTTTTAATACTGAAACGCCACCCGGGATAGAAGGTGTATCATCTTACGGTACCGGGTATTTTTTAGGCAAACCTGTTAATGGAAAAAGAATCTGGTATTACTACAGTATCTGTTGTTTGTACAAATTACCTGTTCCGTTTATCCTTTTATTTTTTACAGCAATACTTTTTTATTGGGCGGTCCCTGGAAAATTTGTTTTTATAAGGAATGAAATTTACCTGCTGCTGCCAGCTGCTTTTATTTTTATATTATTTACCTGGCACAATACCATGTACCTCGGTATTAAAAATATATTGATGCTTTTACCGCTCTTATTTATTTTTTGTGGTAGTTTATGGTCAACTTTTTTACCCGGCGGCAAAAGAAATACTTTTGCGGTAACAGGTGTTTTGCTGATTTGGCAATTCTGTTCCCTAATAAATTATTTTCCTCATTTTCTCCCATATACAAATGAGTTTGTCACCAATAAAAAGGAAGCATACAAAATTTTTGGGGATAATAACCTTTTTTTTCAGGAAGGATGGATTATGGCAAGAGAATATTTGCAAGACCATCCTGGTATACAATTGGAACCATTACAACCCGTACATGGAAAGGTGATGGTATCATTGGAAACCTATTTTGACTTCTGGCATGAAAGGAAGATGCAATGGCTCACCAACCTGCGCCTGGAGCCTTCGGGCCATTTTCATTCTCAGTATTTGATTTTTGATGTGCCCTAAATTTTAAATGGTTCTTAAGTAGTATAGACACGGTATTACAACCATCACAGTTGAAATTTCATAACTTCTTCCCGGGAGGGCAGCTCATTGGATTATTCTGAACAACCATCATGTGCTGCTGCGAGCCGAAAGATCAGGCCCGGGTAATGGAGGAATATATACAATCACCATTACCCGCAGGAATGCTTCAGGTAACACTCAAACCCGGCATCATTTCACCAATTAGTCTTTTTACATATTTCATGGTTTTTGTTTAACTTTAACAGGATGCCAGGTGATTTTATAAACCCCATTTACATGCCCGACACATTATCCAAAAGGCGAGAGTTTGAAAAGGAACTGCTGCTTTCACATTTTACACTCGAGAACCTGCATGAAGCTGTTTTCTGGATTGATTCACAGTCAGTAATTTTCCAGGTTAATGAAATGGCAAGCCAGCTATCGGGATATTCCAAAGAGGAACTGTTGCGTATGAAAGTTGGAGATCTTAATGATACTGCTATTGTTCAGGATTTCCCCGCATTCTGGAATCGGTTGAAAAAAGAGAGCAAGATAACTTTTGAGGCAAGGCACCGGCATAAAATGGGCCACCAGTATGATGTTGAAATCACCGGCAATTTTATCGCATATCAAGGTGAAGAATTTTCCTGCAGTATTGTAAGGGATATCCGGAAGAAAAAGATGGAGGAAGAACTGCTTCGGATAGTTTCTGAAGCCACTTCCGGTGTAACAGGGACTGATTTTTTTGAACAATTGGCCAGGCAAATTACTATTACACTTTCCATGCGTTATGCACTGATTACCCAATGTGCGAACGAAGAAAAAACCAGGCTAAGAACGCTTTGTTATTTGGATGGAATGGTGGTACTAGACAATATCGAATATGATGTTGCCGGTATTCCCTGCGAAATAATCATGAAGGGCGAGAATTTTTTTATGGCCAGGGGTGTGGAAGAATATTTTCCAAAAGAAAAAGGCATTGAATCTTATGTAGGGGTTCCTATTTTTAGCCCCGTCAATGGTGAGGTGATGGGGCATATTATTGCGGTAGATCCCCACCCGGTAAGTTCTGAGAATAACCAGACCTCAGTTTTAAAGATTTTTGCTTCCAGGGCAGGTGCGGAACTGGAAAGAATGAAAGTGGAAAAAGAATTGGAAGGAAAAAATAAAGAATTAAAAGAACGCCTGAATGAGATTGAGTTGTATGATACAACAGTGAAAAATCTCCGCGACCAGATATTCTGGGTGGATAGGAAAGGGAATTTTATAAGGGTGAATAACGCTGTCTGCAAAGTATCAGGTTATCAGATGGATGAGTTAATGCAGATGTCTGTGTTTGATTTAAATCCCGGGTTTACAAAAATGGAATGGGAGGAAAGGTGGTACGAAACAAGCAGGCAGGGGGAGCAGGTACTGGAAACCACCCACAGGAATAAGGAAGGAAAAGAATATCCTGTGGAAGTGACCAATAATTTTATTAAACATGACGGAAAGGAATATTTCTGTAGTGCAGTCAGGGATATACGCAAAAGAAAGATGGAAGAAGAATTGCTGAGGACCGTTTCTGAAAATACAGCGTCTATCACGGGGGAAGATTATTTTATTGAACTGGCCAAATTCGTTACTGCTGTTTTAAATATCAGGTTTGCGATGGTAAATAAATTTTCCAATGCTGAAAAAACCCGGATGAGAATGATTGCTTATGTTGAGAGGCAGGAAATACTGGAGGGGTTTGAATATGAAACCAGGGGGACCCCCTGTGAATTGGTGATGCAGGGCAGGGAAATTTTTTATGCAGCCAATATTGAAACGATTTATCCAAGAGAGAAAGGAATTCAGTCCTGGGTATCGGTTCCAATTTATAGTCCAATAACCGGATTGCCTATTGGGAATATCGGGGCTTTTGATACTATCCCAATGACCAGTGAGCAAAACCAAACCGCTATTCTCCGGATCTTTGCAGCCAGGGCTGGTGCAGAGATGGAAAGAATGGAAGCTCAACAGGGCCTGGAAAGGGCGAATGAGGAACTGGCAAAAAGATTCAGGGAAATTGAATTACTTAAAAACCAATTGCAGGCAGAAAACAAATACCTGCAGGAAGAAATTAAACTCAATAATAATTTTGAAGAAATTGTAAGCAGAAGTAAAAATTTTCGTAAGGTTTTAGAACAAATTGAACAGGTGGCATCCGCTAATACAACCGTATTGATA
>JBDTWP010000326.1:0-8054 GCA_040006615.1 Ferruginibacter sp. | reverse complement strand
ATCATGACTACCATTCACGCCTACACGAACGATCAGAATACACTGGATGCACCGCATGCAAAAGGAGATTTACGCAGGGCAAGAGCCGCCGCCGCCAATATTGTTCCTAACAGTACCGGGGCAGCGAAGGCAATCGGTGTGGTATTGCCTGAATTAAAAGGCAAACTGGATGGAAGCGCACAAAGGGTGCCTGTGATCACCGGTTCTTTAACCGAACTTACAAGTATATTAAATAAAACAGTTACCGTTGAAGAAATCAACGCGGCCATGAAAGCAGCCAGCAATGAAAGTTTTGGTTATACAACAGATGAAATTGTCAGTTCAGATGTAATAGGCTCCACCTATGGTTCATTGTTTGATGCAACACAAACGAAAGTATTAACAGCAAGTGATAAACAATTGGTGAAAACCGTAAGCTGGTACGACAATGAAATGAGTTATGCATCTCAACTGGTGCGTACCACAATTTATTTCGCAGGGTTGATAAAATAATACTTCTGTTCATATCCAAAGTTCTCAGCCAACCGACCGGGGAAAGGAAATACAAAAATTGGAGCGAAGATCGGTTAAGTATATCCATTTTCAACTTCGGTTTCCTGCACCCTGGAAGAAAGTTGAAGTAAGGCGTTTTGTCTTATTTCTATATTCATCATATTTAATTTTCAGCCTCTTATACCTCTAAGGTACTGTGGCTTTTAATATCTTATTTGTATCTTTGATAATATCAAAATAAGGTTATGGAAACAGAATTATTAAAGAGGATAACAATTATTCCTGGTTTAATGTCTGGTCAACCTACTATTAGGGGTTTAAGGTTTCCTGTTGGTGATATTTATGAGATGCTGGCAAGTGGAATGTCAACAGAAGAAATTTTGGAACAACACCCCATTCTTGAAAGAGAAGATATACAGGCGGCCTTGCTATATGCAGCATTAAGAACTAAAAATACCCTTATCATAAATGCAGCCTGATTTGGAAATTTGGCTTGATAGTCACATATCCCCAATTATCGCAAAGTGGCTGAAAGATGAATTGGGGTTAGAGGTAAAATCATCTTATTCTTTGCAATCAGATAAGTTGAAAGATTTTGAAATTTATAAAAAGGCCAGGGACCATGGCAATGTAATTATTGTTTCTAAAGATTCCGATCTTGATGAAATTATAAGCCTCAATGGCTCCCCTCCAAAATTAATAATTCTCAAAGTCGGCAATTGCGATAATAAAGTTTTATTCTCCATTCTTAAAAATAATTTAGAAAAATCGATACGATTATTATTTGACTTTAATAAAGATATAATAGAAATAACATCAGTATGAGCAAATTTTCAGATTACAACTTCAATGGCCTAAAAGCCTTAGTGCGTGTTGACTTCAACGTTCCGTTGGATGCAGGCTTTAACATAACTGATGACAACAGGATGACGGCTACCATTCCTACCATACAAAAAATACTGGCGGATGGCGGCAGCGCAATTTTGATGAGCCATTTCGGGCGGCCAAAGGATGGCCCCGTTGACAAGTATTCCCTAAAACACCTCGTAAAGCACCTGCATGAATTATTAAACCCGGATGGAGCAAATGCAGTTAAAGTTTTTTTTGCAGATGATTGTATTGGCGAACAGGCCCATATCACTGCAAATATGTTGAAACCCGGAGAAGTGCTCCTGCTTGAAAATCTTCGGTTTTACAAAGAAGAAGAAAAAGGTGATGAAGCCTTTGCGGAAAAGTTAAGTAAGCTGGGAGATGTTTATGTCAATGACGCATTTGGCACGGCACACCGTGCACATGCATCTACGGCGGTGATCGCAAAATATTTTGCTGCGGGTAAGAAGATGTTTGGATTATTAATGGAAGGCGAAGTGATCAGTGCGGAAAAAGTATTGCACCAGGCGGAAAAACCATTCACGGCGATCATTGGCGGAGCCAAGGTTTCAGACAAGATACTGATCATCGAAAATTTATTGGAAAGAGCTACTGACATTATTATAGGCGGGGGAATGGCTTATACTTTCCTGAAAGCCAGGGGCGGCAAAATAGGCAATTCGCTTTGTGAAGATGATCGCCTGGAAACAGCCCTCGGTATTTTAGAGATGGCTAAGCAAAAAAATGTAAGCATTCATTTACCCGAAGATTCTGTTATCGCGGATAAGTTTGCCGCTGATGCAAATACGGATATCCGCCCGAGCGATGCTATTCCTGATGGCTGGATGGGATTGGATATTGGACCTAAGGCCGTAGGAATATTTAGTGAAGTGATCAATAATTCAAGAACCATCTTGTGGAATGGACCGATGGGTGTTTTTGAAATGGAAAAATTCCAGGAAGGCACGAAATCAATTGCCTTGGCGGTAGCATCCGCTACTGCCAAAGGAGCGTTTAGCCTGGTAGGTGGCGGCGATAGCGTGGCGGCAGTAAATAAATTTGATCTCGCTGACAAGGTTAGTTATGTAAGTACAGGCGGCGGTGCAATGCTGGAATATTTTGAAGGAAAAGTGTTGCCGGGGATTGCTGCCATAAAAGAATAATATTGCTTTATTTAACTTACATAATCGTCCAGCCGGGAAAGTATTAATTTTTTTAAAAGCTTTTAAATACAAGAGATTCGGGCAGCACCCGGTTCCCCGGAGGATAGGGTGAGGTAAAATCCTGGTTAATTTAATCGGACAATGATGAATAATTAACTAATTTGTTCAAATATTTAGCCCGCTGCATCGTCTGCCAGTAATAGGGAGCGGATTATTAACTTTCTTATATAAAATCTCTTATTTCAGGTTTTAATCGTTTTAATGCCTGATTAAATATTATTTTTAAAATTAAATCAATAAAAACCTAACAAATATGAAACGGACAGGATTAATAGTAGTATTAGCGATCGTGGTAATAGTTGGCTTCCTGGGATGCAATGGCTACAATGGTTTGGTAAAACAGGATGAAAACTTAAAGAAAGCATGGAATAATGTGCAGACTGAATACCAGAATCGCTCTGATTTAGTTGGTAATTTGGTAAACACGGTAAAAGGTGCTGCTAATTTTGAGCAAAAAACATTGACCGATGTAGTTAATGCCAGGGCAAAAGCAACCAGCGTAAACATTAATGCTGACAATCTTACACCTGAAAAAATTGCGGAGTTCCAGTCCGCACAAGGCCAGTTAAGTGGTTCGTTAAGCCGTTTATTAGCCACGGTGGAGGCATACCCTACATTAAAAGCAACAGAAAACTTCACCAAATTGCAGGGCCAGTTGGAAGGTATTGAAAATGGAATAAAAAATTCGCGTAAAATATTTAACGATGAAGTGAATTTGTACAATACCAAAGTGCGGTCTTTTCCAATGAATATTTTGGGTGGTATTTTTGGCTTCCATCAAAAGGAAGGATTTAAGGCAGATGCTGGTGCAGAGAAGAAAGTGGATGTGAATTTTGATGACATGAAAAAGTAATGCTGATCCTTAGCAACTATTTAAATGAATAAAAATCGTTATTCCGGTTATATCATCGGGGGCATCATCGTTGTGATCAGTATCTGGGCCATCACAACCTTTAATGCGTTGGTGAAAAGGGAGGAAAAAGTGAAACTGCAATGGAATGAAGTACAGAATGCCTACCAGCGAAGAATTGATCTTATTCCTAACGTAGTAAATATTGTAAAGGGCCAGGCGGATTTTGAGCAAGCCACCCTCGTCAGGATTACCGAAGCAAGAGCCAAAGCGTCATCAGTTAATATTACCTCGGGAGAACCAACTGCTGATAAATACAATCAGCAGGTTGCGGCACAGGATGAATTGGCAAGCGCTGCAAACAGATTGGTAATCGCCGTTGAAAAGTATCCGGAATTAAGAGGAACCGCCGCTTTTGAGGGATTGCAAACTCAATTGGAAGGTACGGAACGCCGGATAAAAGTAGCCCGTAAGGATTTTAACGGGGCGATAGCCGATTATAACAGTTCCGTAAAGAGTTTTCCAACAAAAATTGTGGCCGGTGTTTTTGGTTTTCATCCAAAGGAAGGTTTTCAGTCAGACGCAGGTGCTGATAAATCAGTAGAAATAAAATTTAATTAATTGCCGTGGGTATATTTCCCTTTTTTAAAAAGAAAGTTTTTTTTTCTGAGCAGGACCAGGCCAGGATTGTGGAAGCAATACGTATTGCGGAAAAAGAAACGAGCGGAGAAATCAGGATCTATGTGGAAAGCAGGAATCCTTTTATGGATCCGCTGGACCGTGCTGCGGAGATTTTCTTCCAGCTAAAAATGCAAAATACAACGCATCGGAATGGAGTACTCCTTTATCTTGCAATGAAGGATCATGAGCTGGCATTGTTCGGGGATGAAGGAATACACAATAAAGTTGGAGCGGAATATTGGAAAAATGCCGTTAAGAACATGATTGCCCAGTTTGCAAATCAAAATATGGGTACTGGAATTGAACAATGTATTCTGCAAATTGGTCAAACATTGAAGGAAACATTTCCTTATGAATCTAACACCGATAAAAATGAATTACCGGATGATATGGTATTTGGTAAATAAGTTAAGCTGCGTTGATCACAATTTAAAAGTTGATCTCCGACCGTAAATAAATTATACTATAACAATTTATTCCCTGCCGCGGGGAATAGGGCATGAAGAAAATCACCTACATATTACTGCTCGTTTTCATCACGACCGTTTCTTTTGCACAGCAGGGGGGGCAAAATTTTACTATGGAACAGGCGATTAAAACGCCCCCCAATCCGCCAAAGCTGGTAAATGATTATGCCGCCATATTAACCGCCGATCAAAAACAAGCACTTGAGAACAAACTCTACCGCTTTGATGATAGCACTTCAACCCAGGTAACGGTAATAATTGTGCCTCGTTTAGATGGCAGGGATGTTGCAGACGCAGCTATCGAATTCGGGCGAAGCTGGGGTGTTGGTAGCAGGAAAAATAACAATGGTGTTGTATTATTGATTTCTGTGGAGGACCGGAAATTAAATATTTCCCCGGGTTATGGACTGGAAAAAGCATTGCCTGATTTAACCTGTCAGCAAATAATCAAAAATATTATCGTTCCCAATTTTAAAGGAAACGATTATTACCGGGGCATCGAAGAAGGTACAGACGCCATCATACAGGCTTCAAAAGGCGAATTCCATGCTCCTGAAAACTATAAAAAGACCGGGCGGGTATTTATTATTGGTAAAATAATTTTCTTTATAATTATCATTATCGTGGTTTTGGCGCTAAAATCGGGCGGGGGAGGGGGCGGTTCCTTTATGAGTAGTCGTGGGGCCATGCCATTTATACTTGGCAGCCTGCTTGGTGGTGGAGGCAGGGGCGGTGGTGGTTTTGGGGGAGGAGGTGGCGGCGGAAGCTCCGGGGGATTTGGAGGCTTCGGAGGTGGTAGTTTCGGAGGTGGAGGATCAAGTGGAAGCTGGTAAAAAAGAAAAGAATTAATTCTTCAACAGAACCGGTAGTCAAAACCAGATTTTTGGAATAATAAAAATCCCGGCTTCTTAAATCCGGGATTTTTATTGACCCGGCCCGGTAATTTATTTAAAGAGCGTCTTAATATACTCCTCCACCTCAATGCCTTTGGCTTTACTAAGTTTATCAAAGCTCCTTTTAAACGCAATGTCGGTAAACCCTCTTAAATTTTCAGGGATATTTTTTCTAATGACCATCACATCGTTGATCCCTTCTTTTATTTTATCCAGGTCATTTACCTTTAAAAGGTAATTGATGATACCTAGGCTCATGCCTATCTTTTCCTGGCTAAACGGTTCCTCATTGTATATACCGGCAATAAGGTCAAAATCTGTTTCCCTGCCTTCAGCAATCAGGCTATTAATTACTACAGCAGCCAATATTCCTTTTGCATCAGAAGCATATTTTTTTGAAAGTTCGTAAGCGTTGGAAGGGTCCAGTCCGATCACACCTGCCAAAGCCGCACCAGCCACGCTATAGGATGAATCGTTTACATATTTATCAAATAATGGCTTGTATTTAATGTTCTCCATAGCAGCTAAAAAACTTAATGCCACAGACTTTGTTTTCTTATTTTTATCGGTATTGGCGATGGTTTCTATACTATTAATTACACCGCTGTCTTTTGAAAATCTGGAACCAAATAAACCCTCAATAGTGTAACTTCTTAATCCGGCAAACTTATCGGTAAGGCCCATCGATAATTCTTTCAGCTCCTTTGCGCTAAAATGATCCAAAGCTTCTTTTCTATCAAGGTAATTTGGCGCAAACTTATATTGGTGAATAAAATTTGCTGTCGTTTTATTGTCGGTCTTTTCACATAGCAAAATCCTGTCAGCATCTACATTGATCAGATCAGGATGCCTGGTATAATCAAAAGTAAATGTATCTATGCTGTTTTCCACCCACACTTTATTTCTTACTCTTTTGGCGCCATCGTACATATCGATTGCTATGGGTAAACGAAATAATTTGCCTGGCTTTTGAGTTTGCTCAATAATTACCCGGGCTTTACCCTGGGCGTCGTCGTACAGGTAGTCAATTTTCAATTTCGGATGTCCGCTGCCGTAATACCATTGGTTCCAGAACCAGTTCATATCCTGGCCGGTAACTTCTTCAAAAGCCAGTCGAAGCTGGTCCGCTTCCCCGGATTTAAATTTATTCGCAGTTAAATAATTGTTGAGCGATTTAAAGAAAGCGCCATCACCTGTATAGTTACGAAGCATGTTCAATATGAGGCCACCCTTATTGTAACTAACCGCATCAAACATATCTTCTTTATCGGCATAGTTGAACCGCACGAGATCTTTTTTATCACTACTGCTTTGAAGGTAGCCCTGCATATCTTCCAGGTTATGTTGGTCTGCAACGTCTTTACCATATTTATATTCATCCCAAAGGTATTCGCTGTAATTGGCAAAGCTTTCGTTTACGGTCAGGTTGCTCCAGCTTTCTGCAGTAACCAAATCACCAAACCATTGGTGAAAAAGTTCATGGGCAATCGTTTCTTCCCAATTGTTTCCATCCACCAGTTGCCTTGCGTTCTGATAAGCACTTTCCTGGTGAAGTGTAGCGGTAGTGTTTTCCATCGCGCCACTTACATAGTCCCTCCCGACCATCTGGTCGTATTTTGGCCACTGGTAGGGCACTCCTAATATTTTCTCATAAAAGCCGATCATTTCCGGAGTATTACCAAAGATTTTCCGGGCAACGGATGCGTATTTTTTTTCTACATAATAATTTACATCCATCGCCTTGTACTTATCTTTTACGATGGCAAAATCGCCAACCCCCATAAAAAATAAATAAGGAGCGTGGGGGAGATCCATTTTCCAGTAATCAGTCCTTGTACCGTCGCTATGTTGCTTTTGGCTGATCAGTAAACCGTTGCTTAGTGTAACATATTTTGCCGGCACTGTCATATATATTTCCTCGGTCGATTTTTGATTGGGCTTATCAATAGTTGGCATCCATACGCTGTTGGCTTCGGTTTCACCCTGGGTCCAGATTTGTACAGGCTTGTCTTTGTCTTCTCCGGTCGGGTTAATAAAGTATAAACCTTTTGCGTTCGTTATTGCGGCGCTCCCCTTCACTTTTTGTTCATTTGGTTTCGACGTGTATGCGATATAAATAGTATAATTTTCTCCTCCTTTATAAACTTTATCAAGCGTAATGAACAACTGCGCCTCATTATATTTATATTTCAATGTTGTTTTGCCGGTACCTTTTAGCATGGCTACTTCCTTAATATCCATTCCCTTGGCATCCAGGGTTAGAGAGTCAGTGGAATAGAAGTGAGGTTTCAATGTAATCCATGCTTTGCCATACATCCATGATTTGGGATAATCAAATTTCACCTCTAGTTTGGTGTGTACGAGGTCATTGATTTTTGCATAGCTTTCGCGATATATTTTTTCCCAGGAATTGCCTTTAGAGTTATTGCCGGTCTGTGCCTGCACAGTACCAATCATAATTGGAATAGCAATAAATAAGAAAAATTTCTTCATAAAATAAATAAATTTGCTTGCAAAAATAGGGTTACTCATGTTAAAGCAAAACGAATTTTTTGATAAATGGTAAATCCATAACTAT
>JBDTWP010000325.1:0-8139 GCA_040006615.1 Ferruginibacter sp. | reverse complement strand
CCGTGTTTCCTCCGTACCCAATCCATGGTTCTGTAATACTTCCCTAATAGTTCATCCCTGGTTGCCTGTATCATCCCTGTATCTTTCTCCCTTTCAGCTTATTTAAACATGCCGGCTAAATATTTAAACCCACGGAGCCATGCCAAAAAGCGAAAAGGAAAACACCAACCCGTTTCCAGAAGGTCCTTCTTACCAAACAAAGTATCAATTATCAATAAAACTCTATCCATTGAACAAATTATCAATTATCAATTATCAATTATCAATTACCAAATTATCAATTACGTAGTTGTTTTCTCCCATAGGTAAGAGACCTCCAAACCCATTCAAAAGGACCAAATCGAAAATACTTTAACCAGAGAGGAGAGAAGATCATCTGGAAGATCCATACCGCCCCCACAACATAATACAACTGGTGATACTTTAGCTTATTGTAATTGTCAGATCCATATCCGTAAAAGAAAAGGGTGCAGATAATACTTTGCATTAGGTAATTGGTGAAAGCCATCTGCCCCACACTGGCAAGGATCTTCATCAGCCAGGGTACAATCCTGCTGCGGTATACCAGCAGCAGCAGGCTGGCATGCCCGATGCATAGAAATAACCTTCGCAGATCGTATAATACCCAATGTGGAACACTATATGCATCTAAATAAGGCCCGAAGTCTATAGAACCAACAATCCCCTTGCTGAAATAGATGTATCCAATAGGTATGCCCAACCCGTATCCTGCCAGCAACCACATGGCATAGGTGGATGTGGAAAGCCTGTTTGAAAAAAAGCCTAAAGTGAATAACCCCATGCCTATAAACATCATGCCGATCATATCCCAGATACCATGATACATGCCCCAGGTTTCAAAATTGGCATTCCTTGGGACAAAATAGTTAAATATGGTACCATATCCCGAATGCATTTTCCTGAGGTTCCTGTTTACCCTGCTGGTATCAGGCCGCTGATTCTTCTCAATCTCCTCCCAGCTCGCCTTAGCCTCCTTTTGTTTTTCCGTTAATTTGATCTTAGCCTTTTCAGCAGTTACCGCCACCAGGTAGCCAGCCCTGGTTGTCTTTGTTTCGTTGTACCAAAGCATCATTTTGAAGACGCCGATACTAAGAAAACCAATACCAATCACGATCAGCCATTTGGCCCTGGTTTTTCGAAACGGATACAGCAGCATGCCACAGAGACCGTAATAAAATAATATATCTCCTGGCCATAGAAAAATAAAAGCATTGATCAGGCCAAAAAAAACCAGCCAAAGCAAACGACGGTAGTAATATTCAACCACGGTAACACCCCCCGGCGTTTCCACCTTATTAAGCATAAACAAGATCATTCCTGCTCCAAACAACATGGAAAACAAACCCCGCATAGTTCCGTCAAAAAAAGTGAAAATGGCTGCCATGGTACGAAAGTCAGCGGTTTTGTGCGAACCCCTTATCACAGTATCAATCACGCTTCCGTCAATACCAAAGAAAGGAATATTCATTAAGAGTATGCCCAGCACAGCAAAACCCCTAACCATATCCACTGTTAAAATACGGTCTGCCTTATCAACAGGGTGAGGTGCCCTTTTATCTGTCACCTTTTCCTGCCCTTCACCGGGGGAATCATTTTCGATGGGTAAATCCGGGTCATTGCCGGATGCTTGTGATGCTAGATTGTCCATATATCAGGTAAATTATAGCATGATCATTCAGGAAATGACGGCTGATGGCCCGGACAGTTCAGTCACGGGCATTTTATTAGGCAGCCATTTTCCGTTCACCAGGCACCTCAGCAGCCATTCCGCCGGCCCGTAATTATAATACTTAAGCCATATGACGCTGAATACCGTTTGTATCAGGCATATTTCCCCCGCCACCAGGTATAGCTGGTATTGTTGCAGCCTTCCGAAATATCCCATTCCCAACCCGGTAAAGTATAGCAGGCAAAAGATACTTTGTGCCAGGTAATTGGTTAGCGCCAATTGTCCAACCCGGGAAAATGCCCACCATAAAAATTTAAGTACGCCTGATCTGATCATCAGCAATACCATGCTGACATAGCCCAGGGCCAATAAACCGCGTTCAAAAGGGAAAAATAAATTATAAGGCAGCCGGTTGGTTTTAATAAACCGGGTATAATCCTGCAGCACATATTGGTTATATTGCAACCTGTACCATCCCAATAGCAGGCCGCCTGCTAATCCTGTTAAAGCCAGCAGGAGGTATTTTTGACGGGGAAATCCCACATCAAAAAAACCAAATTTCAACAATGCCATACCCAATAAGATCATCCCGGCGAAATCCCAAATCCCGGTTTGATAGGTCCATTGCGCCTCCCTGTATTGAATATTGGGAAGAATATAATTCCAGATTTTCCCAAAGGATGCACTCCTCGTTTCCTTAAACCCTTCTTCGTTTTTTTTGGGATCATATTTCCTGCTGTTGATTATTCCCTCCCAGGCGGATTTGTCGTCCTTTTGTTGTTTGGACAGGGAATCTTTTTTTTGTTCCCTGGCCGGGATTTTTTGTTGTACTGCCAAAAGAGAATCTTTGGATATCTTTTTTTCAAAATCGATAACTGCAACAAATTTGGAATATGCCATCCGGTCATCCGCATAATTCCAATAATTTTTAGCGCTGAAAATTAATGTGGTAATGATGGCGGCAATTAATAATGCCCGGGCCTTAAGCCTTACAAAAGGAAAAAGCAGGATACCCATCACACCGAGGTGAAACAGCATGTCCCCGGCCCAAAGAAATAAAAGCGAATTGATCAACCCAAAAGCCATCAGCCACATTTGCCTTCTAATGAACAGGTCGCTTTTATGTAATTTATTTTCATGATGCTTTCTTACCAAAAAGAGCACCATGGCCGCACCGAAAACAATCGAAATAAGCGCCCTCATTTTGCCATTGAAGAGCAGGTCAACAGTACCCCAAAGCCTGTAATTGATTCCCTTTGAATGCAGAAGCAACCCGTTTTGCTGATTCGTGTTAAGGCCGCCAAAATACCAGATACTGATAAATAAACCGCCCAGTATCCCGATGCCTCTTAATGTATCCAGCGCCAGGATCCTGTTAGCGGGAACGGGACTAACCGGTGGGGCAGTAACAGTTTGGAAGGCTTCCCCAGCCGGGGTTTCTTCAAGATCTGTAATCATTTTTCAATAATTGAGAATAGCAAAAATAAATGCCGCATCAAAATACAAAAATTTATCATTTATTATTATTTATTTTGTGACAATTGGAAATTTGAAAATGTGAAAATGTGAAAATGTGAAAATGAGGAAATTTGCTAATGTGCACAATTTGCTGCTAATGATAAAAAGCGATAATGACTCTATGATATTAGCGGATATTCACTGGGGTAATGAGGTAGCGAAAGTGATTATGTAGAAAAAGTGCTAACGGTTCAATCGTTCCTTTGTAAATTAAAATGATTGGTGTAGAAATTTATGAAACAATTTTTTTTTATACTATTTCTGCTCCCCTCAGGATGTTCAGATCCTCCTGCTGACTCACAAATAAAAAAATATGCTGAACAGTCATCACGCGTTACCATTATCCGGGATTGTTGGGGCATACCTCATGTTTATGGCAAGTCTGATGCTGATGCCGTATTTGGATTGATGTATGCTCAATGCGAGGAAAGCTTTGAACGCGTGGAAAGAAATTACATTATAAAATTTGGAAGATTGGCTGAAACAGAGGGCCCCGCCCGTTTGTATGAAGACCTTACAATGAAACTTTTTTATGATTCAGGCGCAGCTATAGCCGATTATAATAGAAGCCCGGCCTGGCTGGTAAAATTGCTGAATGCTTTTGCAGACGGCGTTAATTATTACCTCTATAAACACCCTGAAACAATACCCAGATTATTAAAGCATTTTGAGCCCTGGTTTCCATTAATGATGACGGACGGTGCATTCGTAGCCACCCAGGCAGGTGGCCTGTATATGAAGGATGTGCTAAACTTATATGGCAACAGGGAAGCAGATGGCGCCTCATTTATTCCTGCAAAAGAAAATAATGATGCTAACCTGGCCGGTTCAAATGGATTCGCGATTGGCCCCTCCAAAACCACCTCAAAAAATGCGATGCTATATATTAATCCCCATGTTTCATTTGACTTCCGCATGGAAGCACAGATGGTAAGCGAGGAGGGCCTGAATGCATACGGCGCGGTTACCTGGGGACAGTTTTTTGTGTACCAGGGCTTCAATGAACACTGCGGATGGATGCATACTTCATCGCTTGCAGATGCCGCCGACCTGTATGAAGAAAAGATAGTAAAAAAAGACAGCGGGCTTTTTTATGAATATAATGATCAGTTAAGGCCGGTAACCAGCAGGCAACTGGTTTTGAAGTATGAGAAGGATGGCATGCATACCCGTGCATTTACCACATGGTACACACATCACGGGCCTGTGATAGGTAGCAGGAATAATAAGTGGCTGAGTGTGAAGGAACAGAATCGTACACTCAACGGATTGATTCAGTCCTGGCAGCGAACGAAAGCAAGGGATTATACGGCCTTTAAAGAAACAATGGAGCTAAGGAGCAATAATTCTACCAACACCATATTTGCAGATGACAAGGGAAATATTGGTTACTGGCACGGCAATTTTATACCGAGGCGTGATACAACCTACGACTGGACACAACCCGTACCCGGGAATACATCAGCCACCGAATGGAAAGGGATACACGCCGTAGATGAAACAGTACATTACCACAATCCGCCGGGAGGATGGATACAGAACTGCAATTCCACCCCCTTCAACGCGGCCGGGATCAATTCCCTTCTCCGGAATGCCTATCCATACTATATGGCCCCGGAAGGAGAAAATTTTCGTTCCCAACAGGCGATCAACGAACTTAGCACGAAAAACAATTTTACTATTGACAGCCTGGTCGCGCTGGGCACAAGCCGCTATCTGGCTGCATTTGACAGCTTGCTTCCACCACTGTTAAAGGATTTTGATTCGCTGCCTGTAACAGCCGCTGCTTATAGTTTGTTAAGAGAACCGGTAGCCATATTAAAGGCCTGGGATAAAAGATCAGCGGTTTCATCCGTGGCTACTACCCTTGCTGTCCTGTGGGGGCGCACGCTCTTGTCTGAAAATGTTCAACCGGTTAATAATAAAACCTGGAGCAGCCAGGTTGATCATTACTCTTCTTTGGTAATTCAAATACCCGCTGCCAGAAGGCTGGAAATGCTTAGTGAAATTATTACCGGGCTGCGGAGATTGTATGGCGACTGGAAAGTTCCCTGGGGAGATATTAACCGCTTTCAGAGGATTTCCGGATCCGTATTTCCTCAATTTGATGATAGCAGACCCAGCCTGCCCGTAGGCATGGCTTCGTCCCTCTTTGGTTCATTGCCGGCTTATGAAACTGCATGGGGCGACAACAAAAAAGGGTATGGCGTGTCAGGTAACAGTTTTGTAGCCGTGGTAGAATTTGGCAAAAGGATCAGAGCAAAATCCATTGTCGCCGGCGGGCAGTCTTTTGTGTGGGGTTCAAAACATTTCGCCGACCAGGCCCCATTGTTTGTTGAAGGAAAATTTAAGGAAGTCTTATTTTATAAGGAAGACCTGCTTAAACAAAAGGAAAGCATGTATCATCCGGGAGAATAAACCTGCCAATGGTGAATGTCTCACCATTCACCATTTACAATTAAGGCGAATTGCATAATTTTGAATATTGACAATTCACTTTATTACTTTATGAAAATTATCTTCTTAGCTGTTTACTTCTTCTTTTTCAACTTTATTGTAATTGGCCAGAATGATTCGCAACAGGGCTGGCACTTGGAGGATCTGAAAACCTCAGGATATTATGGCATCAGCCTCGAACAGGCCTACCATTTTTTAAATGAAAAGAAATTAAAAAGCACCCCTGTAATAGTAGCCATCCTCGATGACGGTATTGATACCAGTCACGAGGACCTGCAAAAAGAACTATGGGTAAACAGGAAAGAAATTCCGGGAAATGGGATTGATGACGACGGCAACGGCTATATAGATGATGTGCACGGCTGGAATTTCCTGGGTAACCGGGATGGCAGGAATGTATATTCAACCAGCAGCGAATGGATACGTGTTTATTGGCGGTATAAAGCTAAATATGAGGGTGTAAATATTGATACCACCCTGCTTGACCAGGCACAGAAATATGAATATGCCATCTGGCAAAAAGCCCGTAGCGGTGTAGTGGGAAAGGGGATGAAGGAAGATGAATTGAATAACCTCAGAACCTATTTAGCCAATGCGGTGTTTTGCGATAGTATTTTAAAGCCCAAATTTCCCGGCGAAGAATTTACAGCCAAACAACTGGCTGTTTTTAAAACCGGGGATAAGCTTGAAAAGGATGTGAGGGAATTTTTCCTGGACTTGTTTAAACAATTTACAATGCCAGACGCAACCAACCATTTTGTAGTGGATGAAATACAAAAATATGTGGTTGGAGAAATGCGCAGGGCCAGTGGGGACAAGGTTCCCCCTGAAGATAACCGCAGGGATATAACAGGTGATGATGAAACTATAGAAAAAAACAGGTGGTATGGTAATGGAAATGTCAACGACGTCACATTAATGCATGGTTCACATGTCGCGGGGATCGTCGGGGCGGACCGTACCAATGGATTGGGGATGAAGGGTATCGCGGATAATGTGCAGATCATGATGGTGCGCACTTCCGCCGACGGGGACGAATATGATAAGGACATTGCGACGGGTATTCGTTATGCGGTAGATAACGGAGCGAAAGTGATCAACATGAGTTTCGGGAAAAGTCTTAGTCCTGATAAAAAATTTATTGACGATGCCGTAAAATATGCGCTTGCCAAAGACGTGTTGCTTGTGCAGGCGGCCGGCAACAGCAAAAGGAATATTGACGCCTTCGATAACTTTCCCAATCCTAAGTATTTGTTTACGGATTCAGTTGCACCCAACTGGATCACGGTAGGGGCAAGTGATCCAGCCGGTAAGGCAGCGGAGTTTAGTAATTATGGCGCTAAACTGGTCAACATATTTGCGCCAGGTGTGGCTATTTATGCTACTGTACCCGGTGGAAACAAATACATGTCATGGGATGGAACCAGTATGGCCGCACCGGTAGTAACAGGAGTGGCGGCATTGATAAGAAGCTACTTTCCCGGCCTGCGTGCGGAGGATGTAAAAAAAATAATTGAGCAAACAGTAACCATTCCGGGTTCCGAAACTTTAAAGCCAGGCATCCGGGAAAAAGTAGCAATGAAAAATCTTTGCACCAGTGGTGGAATAGTAAATGCCATGAATGCGGTGAAACTGGCTTTTGAGTATGCTGAGTGAAAATTCATTATTGCCCATTGCCCATTGCCCATCCCCATCGCCCATTGCCCATTGCCCATTGCCAATTGCCCATTGCTTACTCTATTCCCCAAACTTTGCTGCCCATTGCCTCAGCCTGGTAACCTTACCCGCCTTATTAAACCACCATACTTCATGAAGATCACTTTTTTCTACCTTGCCATCCGGGTAAGTATCCTCTTCCTGGCCCCAAACGCAAACCACGTCTTCATTCATATCGGTGCTGGTAAGAGGAACCCATGCGTGAATGATGGATTTTACACTTGCAAATTTACCTCTGAATTTTTTGGATGCCTCCAGGTTCTCCGCTTTACCCCTGGTGACTGTTCCATCGGGAAAAAACGCTACCAGCGAATCCGCCATGTAGTCGTGCCTGTCAAAATTATTGTCGTCCCAGTCTTTCCACAGATCCAGGATCATTTTAGAATAGGCTGCCTTGCCGATCGTGAAGTTGGATGAATAAGTGGCTTTAAAAGGATGATCCTTAACCATGTTTTTTGCTTTACCCGCTTTGGGTTTTGCCTGGGCAAAACTGTCATTAAGAAAACTTATGAAGAATAATGCAGTAAGAGAAATGAATAATCTTTTCATACCGTTTTTTTTAGATTTTAAAATTACAGGAAGATGTGTAGGTGGTCGCAGTAAAATAGGTAGCCTGTAAACATACTATTTAAAATAATAATATCATAGTGTTTTATTTAATTCCGCCCAGGCGCAGGAATGAGGCGCGGGTATTGCAAAAGAGTCTTCCTTCCTCCGCCGGCGGCATTGAACTCTCTGCCCAGGCGCAGGAATGAGGC
>JBDTWP010000324.1:0-8169 GCA_040006615.1 Ferruginibacter sp. | reverse complement strand
ATGTTTCATACCCAAGATTAGTTATCGCTGCAAGAATAATGGCAATAAGCCCGGCAGCGGGACCGGACACACTTACATTTGAACTGCTAAGCACACCTACTACTATGCCGCCAATTACACCAGTGATAATGCCGGCAAATGGAGGCGCCCCGCTAGCTACGGCTATTCCCAAACAAAGGGGGAGTGCCACCAAAAAAACTACCATACCCGAAAGCAAATCTGTTTTAAAATTTTGAGTGTTCAATTTCATCATTACTGTTTATTTAATACAACCAGTTCCCTTCAAAAGAAGGAACTGCGAAAAGATTTTAAAAAAATGGTCGAAAGAGATTTCTGTTCCCTGGAAATAGGGATAGTATTCTTGTATAATTCTCCCAATTACTGCTCCGCATCAATCAGCAGGTTGACAAGAAAAGACCGTTAAAAGGAAAATAAATTAAGCCGCATTGGGCGGGGGAGCGTGAAGTTCACCGTGAAAAGCAATATAAGTGCCTGAGTTTTCGAACCTATAATTGCGGGCAGTTTTCGCACCAAAATCCTGTGTATTATCGTGGTCATGAAGGAATTCTTCGGAAAAGCTGTTCCCGCTAACAGGCACTTTTTCTTCTATATTATTATTATTGTCGGAGGAATCTGTACTGTCCACATCACTATTACTTATGGAAAGATCAACAGACATTGCTTTTTGTTGCCTGGCCAGGTCCTGCTGGGTGGCAATAATAAATGGAGTACTTACAGTAAGCCAAAGCAAGACTAGCATCAAAAAAATGGATGATGCTTTTTGAAAAATTGAATATGCTTTCCTGCTTTTTTTCATTAATTGTGGTGCAAAATAGCATTTTACCATATTAAAACCAAATCATTTGGCTCTGCATTGGAAATTTCTCCGGGATGTTGAACCTCAGATATATATTGTTTCGGCATGCTGAGCCTTGTTGTCAATCAGTAAGTTAAATAAAATACAAATAAATTGAGGAGTAAAAATATGACTCCTACTAAATGTTGAGGTACAGGATAATTTGTTGAATAAAAGGTTTAGCCTGCCCGCAGCGTAAATACAACGGGCAGGTTATTCTCTTTTTAAAAGATGTCATCTGTGAAAACATGATACACATAAAATAAATTGTAAATTTGAATTATATATACACCACTCACAATTTATTGAAAACCAACGAAAATTATTTTGGCTTTTTTGCAATGATACTGCCTGGCAAGTCTCACTTGAACCTGGGTGGGACGGGGTCCAGTCGGAATTGAATTGCCACAGGCTTTAGCCTGTGGATAATTAAAAATGCAACAAACGACGGCTTTAGCCGAATTTAATTTAAGCATTTTCCTGATTGGTTTGGCTAAAGCCAAAAACGTATAAATTTGCTCCTCCAGCTTTAGCTGGAAGCAATTTAGGAAACCAATTCCGGCCAATGAGGTCCATACTACTTTGTTGCACCCACGGAGCAGAATGAATTTGGAATGCAACCAATGTAAACATAATATTATTATTAAATAAATACCGGTAAGCTCATGAGATCATATAACAAATTATTGCTTGATAATAAAGCCTGGGCGAAGGAACGGATTGAAGTTGATCCTGATTTCTTTAAGCGCTTATCTTCTTTACAAACACCGGAATTTTTATGGATTGGTTGTAGCGACAGCCGTGTGCCAGCCAATCAGATAACAGGCACAGAACCGGGTGAAATTTTTGTACATCGCAATATTGCCAATATGGTAATACATACCGACACCAATCTTTTTAGTGTGCTGGATTTTGCAGTAACCCACCTTGAGGTTAAGCACATTATTGTTTGCGGGCATTATGGTTGCGGTGGCATAAAGGCTGCTATGAGCAACCATGATTACAACCAGATCCTGAATATGTGGCTAAGGAATATTAAGGATGTGTATCGAATTAATCAAACCGAGTTAGACGCAATCGGGGATGAAGAAGTCAGGCTTGACCGGCTTACGGAGCTGAATGTTCAGGAACAGGTAATGCACCTGGCTAAAACCTCCGTAGTGCAAAGAGCATGGAAAAACAGGCAGGCTCCCGATTTGCACGGCTGGGTGTATGGTTTGAAAAACGGGATTATAAACCCTGTATATGAAATGAAAGCGAACACAAGTATCGATCCAATGTATGAATATGATAATTTATAAGCATGGACAAATGGAAATAAAACCGTTAACGAAAAATAATTTGTCTCTTTCTTTTACACAAATAAGAATGCCATAAAATGAATGCGGCAATTGTTTGGTAAGGTTTCCAGCTGGATGCAATAGCTGCGATTGCTTCCCTTGAAATTTCTTTTGATAAATTTTTAGTTTCTCTCAGGCTTGTCATCAACGCAACATCCCCTAAAGGGAAAAGATCACATCGTTGAAGCGCCATCATTAAATATATATCCGCTGACCAGTAGCCAATACCTTTGATTTTTGTAAGTGCAGACCTGACCCGATCATTGTCCATCCGTGAAAAAGTTTCAATCTTTAACTCATTGGTTAATATTGCATTAGCCAGGTGCCTCGTGTAAATGATTTTTTGCCTGCTGAAATAACAGTCTTTCAAGTCTTCGTTTCTTAGGGCTATTAAATTTGCAGGGGTGATATCCCCTATTTTTTGCTTTAATTTATTCATTGCCGCCATCGCAGAAGCTAATGAAACCTGTTGTTCTAAAATAATATGTACCAGCGTTTCAAAGGAAGGGGACCGTTTCCAGCATGGCGGGTAATGATATTTATCTAAAATTGCCTGCAGATCAGGATCTTTCTTGGCTAAATGATCGCAAATATCTTTGAAATTACTTTCACTGAAAGAATGTATTGCACTCATATTTACCGCCTCAATTATTGTTTTTCCTGATACTTTGCAACCAGTTTTCCGATCGCATTCTTTGCAAATTCACTTAATACCAGGCGCCCGCTGATAGCAGCTCTTTCTTTTAATAATTCATCCCAATGATCTAATCCTGCCCAAAATATTTTCTTCATTTCGGCCATCGCTTTCGGGTTGCTGTGGGATAAATTTGTTGCCAGCCGACCGATGGATTCATCCATATTCTCTATATTAACATGTAATTCGGCGAATAGTCCCTTTCGTTTGGCCCAATCGCTGTTTCGCGACATATTGGCGTCAATAGCTAAAGCACTAAAGGCTGCTGTTCCTATTTTTCTTTCTACCACCGGGCCAATTACAAATGGTCCGATTCCTATAGCCAGTTCACTCAATCTTATATCAGCGTTGTCTAAAGCTATCGCATAATCAACTGCTGCGACCAGCCCAACGGCACCGCCCACACATTTACCCTGGATACGTCCGATAATGAATTTGGGGCATTTGCGCATGGCATTGATCACATTGGCAAACCCGCTGAAAAATTTTATTCCTTCATCGATTGTTTTTATCGCGAGTAATTCATCAAAGGAGGCACCGGCGCAAAATATTGTATCTCCTTCGCTTTTTAAAATAATCACTTTAGTATCATCATGTGTGCCGGCAAAATGAATTTCTTTGGCCAGCGCTTCTAATATTTTTACCGGAAGAGAATTACCCTTGGGGTGAAAAAATTCAATGGTGGTGATCCCATTATGGGTTTCTGTTTTTACATACCCTTCTTTTACTTGCTGTATCATATTTTATTTTTATTTTGTACCTGATCTAAAACTACGGAATTGTGTAAAAGCATATGACCAATATACAAACCGATGGCGGTTCCCCCTGCCAAAAAATATCTCTTTTTATATTTTTTAAATAATGGAAGCAACTCAACCTGGGTACTACTAGAATTTCATGATGCATATTCAGCAAAATAAAGGTTGAATTTTTCTTTGCTAAATCAGTGTAATTATTGGCAACCCTTTCAGATGTTTATAGTTGTTTTAAAAAAATAACCCAACCCTTTTTTGTGCCAATGATTTTAAAACGCCTTTTATGCTGTACTCATTCGCATAATTCAAAAAAAATTAAACCCAACCGCTAAGAGCAAATTTTCTTTCACAGATTCTTTGGGTGCATCCCAAATTGTGGCTCCTGATTTCGGTCGGTGGGGACACCGACCGAGGCTGGGCCGTGGTTTGTGTCCCCACAAACCACCTGTTGCCGCGACAATTTGGGATGCACCCGATTGTATCAGCCGTTCTTTCTTATAGATGGTTTCTCCCCGGAAGCGCCAGGTCAATTATGCGTGAAACGATCGCCCGGGTAATTCCTTTTTAATAATCCATCCTTTCTCTTTGACATATTTGTATACCGGGAATCAATATTTACTTTTCTTATATCCTGCAACCGGGCAATGTTTGAATAAAAAGACGGCCGCTTATAACGGGTTAGCTTTGTTAAAATAGGTGTCAATTCAAGCTTATTATTCCAGATTACTTATTTTTACAAATAATGAGCTTAACTATTCAAACAAAGGACCTGGTAAAAGTTTACGGGAGCCGTACGGTTGTTAATAAAGTTTCCTTTAGTGTGAACCAGGGCGAAATAGTTGGCCTGCTGGGACCAAACGGCGCCGGGAAGACCACCTCTTTTTACCAGGTGGTTGGATTGGTAAAGCCGGATGAAGGGGAGGTTTTTTTAGGAGAGGTGAATATTACCAGGATGCCCATGTACAAGCGCGCACAAATGGGTATTGGTTACCTTCCGCAGGAAGCCAGTGTTTTCAGAAAACTAAGTGTGGAAGATAATATTGCAGCAGTATTGGAAATGACAAAGCTTAGCAAGTTTGAACAAATTGAAAAACTGGAAGTTTTGCTGGATGAATTTCGTTTGGCCCATGTACGAAAAAATCAGGGAGATACTTTGAGTGGAGGAGAAAGGCGAAGGACAGAAATTGCGAGGGCGCTTGCAGTAGATCCCAAATTTGTATTGCTGGATGAACCTTTTGCCGGCGTAGATCCGATAGCTGTGGAAGATATACAGGAAATAATCGCTAAACTGAAATATAAAAATATCGGCATTTTAATAACGGATCATAACGTAAATGAAACACTTTCCATTTGCGACAGGGCTTACCTGTTGATAGATGGTAAAATATTCAAGCATGGAACCGCGGAAGAATTAGCTGAAGATGAACAGGTTCGCCGGTTGTACCTGGGCCGCAATTTTGAATTGAAAAGGAAAGACTATTTACACCAGGAAGCCGCCAATAATACTATTTCACTCGATACTTTAATTTATAGTGTGGAAGGCGCGTTATCCGGTTTAGAAAGCATAGAAAAGGTGAAGAATGAAAGGTTTCGGTCATTTGGCCAGGCAACTGTCGGGGGCTTAGAAAATGATGTCATTGAGGAAGATCTGCAGTTAAATGAATACCGGCAGTTTCTGGATGAACTTGAATCTTCTGTTAACAAATTTGCTATCGAAAGCAATAAGCATGACTTGCTCAATAAGGTGCAGGATATCTATGCTGACAAAACACTGGACACTAAAACAGCTTTAAACAGGTTACTCCGGGAACTTAGGTCAATTTCAACTATTTAATCAGGGAGGAACAATAAATAATACTTTTTCACGCTGCTGGCTTTTCTTTTCTTCTTTCCACAGGGGAGACTCAAAATTAAAGGTATACCGGTAAGGGGATTCGGATAAAATATGTTTATCCGGGTGAAATAAAATAGTGCTAACGGCAGTATCTGACAAGGTTTTATCCAGGGGCACTCCTGACAAAAGATCACAATAGCTGCTAATCTTTCATTACTATTGTGTATTTTGCCTACTGGTAATGAAATTACTCTCCCCGGCAATATCACGATTGGCTCGCATGCGTTTATGGCGCATAGAAAACTGGAGCAGGCATCCGGTAGCTGTGCAACGTGAAGTACTGCAGGATCTTGTAACGGCCGCGCAGTATACTGAATTTGGGAAAAAATATAATTTTTCAAAACTGTTTTCATTAAAAGAGTTTAAAAAAAGTGTCCCCATACATGAGTATGAGGATATAAAGCCGTATATATTGCGAATGATGAATGGCGAAGAAAACATTTTATGGAATACACCCATTAACTGGTTTGCGAAAAGCAGTGGCACCACCAATGATAAAAGCAAATTCATCCCTATCAGTGAAGAAAGTTTGCAAGACAATCATTTTAAGGCATCCAAAGATGTATTAACCACTTATTATAACAATTTTCCTGGTAGTGACTTGCTGACTGGTAAAAGCCTCGTTATCGGCGGAAGTCACCAGTTACATAAAATGAATGAGGAGATTCAGTATGGCGATCTTAGCGCTGTGTTAATGCAGAATACACCCTTTTGGGGACAATGGCTCCGTACTCCCGAGTTAAGCATTGCGTTGCTGGATGAATGGGAAAATAAAATAGAGCAACTGGCTAAGGTCACAGCTGAAGAAAATGTAACCTCACTTGCCGGGGTACCTACCTGGACGCTGCTGCTATTGAAAAGGATATTGGCTATCAAAGGCAGGAATACCATTAAAGAAGTATGGCCCAATCTTGAGTTATACATTAATGGAGGAGTGTCGTTTGTTCCCTACAGGGAGCAATTTGATAAGATTTTTGGCGGCAAAATTAATTACCTGGAAATTTACAATGCAAGTGAAGGTTTCTTTGCATGCCAGCAATGCCCGGATGATGACGGAATGTTGCTTTTTACTGAACATGGTATATTTTACGAATTCATGCCGGTGGATCAGTATGGAAAGGATGATCCCCGGACAGTTGGTTTGAATAATGTTGTATTGGAGAAAAATTATGCATTGGTAATTAGTACCACGGGTGGATTGTGGCGATATTTATTAGGTGACACTATTCAGTTTACTTCAATTAATCCATATAAAATTAAAGTAACAGGGAGGTTAAAGCATTATATGAATGCTTTTGGTGAAGAGGTAATTGTAGACAACAGTGATAAAGCCATAGCTATTGCGGCGGAAAAAACGGGTGTAGTTGTAAATGATTACACAGCTGCTCCTGTTTATTTCAGTGACAAAAGCAATGGTGGACATGAGTGGCTGATAGAATTTGATAAAAAGCCTGATAATTTACTATTGTTTATTATTGAACTGGACAATGCCCTAAAAAATTGTAACAGCGATTATGAAGCAAAAAGATATAAGGATATTGCCTTGAGGTTGCCGGTGGTTCATGTATTACCTGCCGGAACATTTACTGAGTGGCTTCGCCTAAAGGGTAAATTGGGCGGCCAGCATAAAGTACCCCGCCTAAGCAATGAGAGGACCATGCTGGAAGAAATATTGAAATTATTAGGATAATAACGGCGGGGCAGATTCAGCGTATTTATATTGACGCGGAGTATAAATATATACATCCATTTTATTTGTGATGGCAATTAACATAACCTGCAACAATGAAATTACTAACTAATAAAACAGCCATTGTAACCGGTGCCGCCCGTGGGATTGGTGAAGCTATCGCTTTAAAATTCGCAGAACATGGCGCGAACGTAGCTTTCACTTTTGTAAGCAATGGCAGTGCAGAAAAAGCAACCGCGTTGGAAGAAAAATTAATTGCATCAGGTGTAAAAGCAAAAGCCTGGCAAACTAATGCCGGTGATTATACTGCCTGTGAAATTTTTGTAAATGATGTTCTGAAAGAATTTGGACAAATTGATATTTGTGTAAACAATGCCGGCATTTCAAAAGATAATCTGCTATTACGAATGACACCGGAGCAATGGGATGACGTAATTCAAAACAATTTAAAAAGTGTGTTTAATATGACCAAACAGGTAATCAGGCCCATGTTGAAAGCGAGATCAGGGAGTATTATTAATATGAGCAGTGTAATTGGTGAAATGGGTAATGCCGGCCAAAGCAGTTATGCTGCCAGTAAGGCTGGTGTAATTGGGTTTACAAAAAGTATTGCTAAAGAACTGGGTAGCCGCAATATCCGCTGCAATGCGATAGCGCCAGGCTTCATAGAAACTGATATGACAGGTTATTTAAAAGAAGGCGAAGGGGCGGATAAATACAAGGCAGGTATTCCATTAGGAAGATTTGGCACCACAGAAGATATTGCCAATGTCACTTTATTTTTAGCAAGTGATATGAGTAGTTATGTTACCGGGCAGGTGATCAGCGCCTGCGGCGGTTTAAATATTTAGCCCTATTCCCCTAAATCGGCGTAAGAACCGCGGCGTTTTTATCTCCCGGGCGAGTCGTTTGATTTCTCAGGCGAGTCTCTTGATTTTCG
>JBDTWP010000323.1:0-8207 GCA_040006615.1 Ferruginibacter sp. | reverse complement strand
AAACAGTTCCCTGGCACAGTCCCGTATAGACAAACTTTTACCGGTCAGAGGTTTTTGTATTGCAGCGCCCAGGCCTCAAAACCTGGACAGGTTTGTAAAATTTATAAATGAAGAACTCCCTTCCGGCAAGATTAACACCCTCATTCTCCGGGTAGATTTTAATTACCAGTATGAAAGCCATCCGGAACTTCGTGACAGCATTGCACTTTCAAAACAGGATGTTAAGCAATTGGTGAATGCCTGTAAACAAAACAATATTCACCTGATACCGCAGATCAATTTATTGGGCCACCAGTCATGGGCCGGCAAGACCTATAATTTATTAATACAATATCCGCAGTTTGATGAAACACCCCATGTTCAAATGCCACTAACATATACCTGGCCAAATGATGATGGCTTGTATTGTAAAAGCTATTGCCCGCTCCATCCCGAGTTGCATAGCATCGTTTTTGAGTTAATGGATGAAATTTGTACTGTATTTGAAACAGATGCTTTTCATGCCGGCATGGATGAAGTTTTTTATATCGGGGACGCCAAATGTCCCAGGTGTTCGGGGAAAGATAAAGCTGAATTATTCGCCGGAGAAGTAAACACTATCCGTGACCGGCTGGCATTAAAAAACCGGGAACTATGGATCTGGGGCGACCGCCTTCTCGATGGAAGGAGTACTGGCGTTGGTGAATGGGAAGGAAGTTTTAACGACACGCATAAAGCAATCGACCTGATTTCAAAAGACGTAATTATTTGCGACTGGCACTATGAAAAGTCTGAGCAGACTCCGGTTTATTTTGCCGGGAAAGGATTAAGTGTGGTCACCGCCACCTGGCGAACACCGGCGGTTGCCATTGCCCAGGCCCAGGATATGATTAAATTCAGGAAATCTGTAAAGCGCAAAATGAAAAGCCGTTATAAGGGAATCATGCAAACTATCTGGACTAATCCGGAGTCATTTTTCGATGAGTATTATGCAGCCAAATTGACTGAAAATAATGAGGATAAAACACAGGCCAATTGTTTTAAGGCGCTCGTGGGGGAAATAAAAAAAATAAGTGCAGATGAATAATTAAAGCTGCTTGCCTGCCCCCTGGCATTAGAGTATTCATTCAAAAGTAAATTCCATGAACGCTAACTTAAGAATTCCTTCCTGTTTGACCTTACCACTTTTATTTTTGTCGTCTGTAATTGGACAAAAGATTAATGTCACTTATACACCCGTTTCTTCTCAGGAAAATTTTTCCGGTAATGTCTTCCTGTACCTTTCAAAGGACAATAAAAATCCAAAGGACGGGAATGTTGGCATAGAATTATTTCCCTGCTATTCCAAATCAGTGAAAAATATAAAACCCAATCAAAAAGTTTTATTTGATGATGCCGCTTTAGCCTACCCGGTTCCTCTTTCAGAGATAGAAAGGGGTGAATACATTGTACAGGCTGTTTGGGATAAGAATTCAGGCGGCCGTTCCATCAGCAATAGCCCTGGAAATATGTACAGCGATCCTGTTAAACTAAGGCTCACTAAAAATAACAGCCAGGTTTTTTATTTAGTATGTAACCTTGTTATAAAGGAACAGCCTTTTATTGAAACGAAATACATTAAAGAAGCAAAAGTGGCTTCCGCCTTATTAACTGAATTCTATAAAAGACCCGCATCTGTTAACGCTGCAGTACTGCTGCCAAAAGAATACTATGAAGATACGGAGAGAAGGTTCCCGGTTCTTTACAGAGTTTCCGGTTATGGCGGCGATTATCATTACTACTCGGGAAAAGAACTGAAGAGCCAGCCAATTGATACTACTCCCTGTATCCAGGTTTTCCTTGATGGTAATTGCCCTTTAGGTCATTCTGTGTATGCCAACAGTGAAAATAACGGCCCATGGGGAACTGCCCTTACCCGGGAACTAATTCCCGCAATCGAAAAAAATTACCGGTGCAATGCGGCGAGACTACTAACGGGTCACAGTAGCGGAGGATGGTCCGTGTTATGGCTGCAAACACATTATCCAGGGCTTTTCACAGCATGTTGGTCAAGCTCACCCGACCCGGTTGATTTTAGAAATTTTCAACAAGTTGATTTATATACCGACAAAAACATATTTTACGGAAAAGACAGTTCGCTAAGAATGGTGGCCACAGTGGCAGGTTATTTTCCATGGGTGTATATGAAAAATATGTATGCCATGGAAAACGTGATTAGCCGCGGAGAACAAATGCATTCATTTGAGGCGGTATTCAGTGCAAAGAATAGGGATGGTACCCCACGAAGACTTTGCAATGCCCGTACCGGTGAAATTGATAAGGTTACTGTTGATCATTGGAAAAATTATGACATATCCTTATACCTTAGAACAAACTGGGATCAGTTGAAACCGGATCTTGATGGAAAGCTGCGGATTTCTGTTGGCAACCAGGACAATTTTTTATTGAACCATGCGGTGCACCTTCTTGAAGATGAAATGAAAAAGCTGAATGCCAGGTTCATTTTCGCATACTATCCCGGCGATCATTTTACAGTAACTACTCCCGAATATAAAAGCAGCGGAAATCAATTTCTGCAGCAGAAGTATAATGATTTGATTAATACGCAGCAGAAATAAAAGGAAACAACAAATGCTGAAATGCATTTAAGCAGTAAAAAAGTTATCGTGTAAAACGTTTAGGAGTCCATCTCTTTTGAAATTGTGTAAATTACCCGCCGGGAACCATCGAACAGGTATATTTAATTGCTCCGTTAAATAGGCATTATATCAACTTCGGCGTTTGCCAACCATTATGCATTGGCTCAGGATTACATTGCTGATTTTAATATACAGGAAGTATATATTCGAATATTCTTATTTGAATTTTGTACATTTAGCCGGGATACAATAATTTTTTATGAAGCAGATCTTTCTAGTACTAACGTATATAATACTATCGCAGCATGGAAATGGGCAAACAGGAATACCTGTACCGGAAATGGCCGCCTCTGACAATCTAATAAAAAATTTTCTTACCAATTATGGTATTCCCGGGGCAACAGTTGCGATTGCTAAAGATGGAAAGATCGTGTACATGAGGGCCTTTGGTTTTTCAAATATTAGCAAGACAATACCTACCCAGCCTTACAATATTTTTCGGATTGCAAGCCTGTCCAAACAAATTACTTCCATCGCGATAATGAAGATGATGGAGAATGGCCAGTTGTCCATGTCTTCAAAAGTATTCGGTCCTGGCGGCATACTACAGAACCACCCCGTTTTTTCCAACGCCAATATTACCGATCCCCGTATTTATAATATCACTGTGCAAAACCTGCTGGAACATTCTGCCGGATGGAACAGGGATCTTAACTGCAATCCTAACCCCACTACACCATATCCTTATTTTCTTGGAGGGTGTGATCCGATAGCCTTTCCCCTAAGAGTAGCGTTGCTTACTGGAACAACTAACCCTGTTACTGAAGATGCACTTATTAAATTTTTATTGGAAAAGGGGCTTGATTTTGCTCCCGGCACCGGGTATAACTATTCCAATATCGGGTACCTGATGCTTGGTTCCATAATTGAACAGATCTCCGGATTATCTTATGAATCCTATGTTCAAAATACAATACTTGCCCCATTGGGAATTTATGATATGCATATTGGCAAAAACCTCCTGAACGAAAAACAGGAAAGGGAAGGCGAATATGTAGGGAATGGTTATACTACCCTATCATGCTATAATACAGGCCAACTTGTACCATGGGAATACGGCGGCTTTAACCTGAATGCGATGGATGCGCATGGTGGATGGATCGCATCCTCCAGGGATATGCTAAAGCTATTGGTGGCAGTGGACGGCTTCACTACAAAAGCTGATATTTTGCTTCCGGCAACTATTGCAACAATGGTAACACCATCGGCCAACAATACGACCTATGCGAAGGGTTGGGCGGTAAATCTTTATAATAACTGGTGGCATACCGGTGCTTTAGATGGAACAGCCAGTGAACTGGTGCGTACCAGTGGGGGCTATACCTGGATAATTATTTTGAATAAACGAATCATCGACGCCACTGCTTCCAACTTCTGGACGGCGCTTGATAACCTGGGATGGAACTGCCTTGGAGCTACTACAACTTATCCCGGTTTTGATTTGATGGCTTCCCCCACTGTAAATGCATCAGTCGTCAGCTTTTCCAATCTTTCTACCAATTCCGCAACGGTTAGCTGGACGAATGGAAATGGCGGGAACCGACTACTGGTGGTAAGACCAGATGCAATTATTAATGCATTTCCGCTGGATGGATCGGATTATACGGCTAATGCAACTTTTGGCTCAGGAGCCCTGTTGGGTAATGAAAATTATATAGCATACAATGGTACCGGCGATAGTGTAACCGTTACTGGGCTCATCCCCGGTAAAACCTATTATTTCCGCGTAATAGAATATAACAAAAACAGTGTTACGGGGAATAATGCTTTATACCTCCTGGGCAGTAACCCGGTTGCTAATATAAAGACAGGCCTCAGTTATTCGTTTACCGGCACTGGCAACTGGAACAATTCCTCTAACTGGAGCAATTCCCTAATTCCGCCTGCTGTTCTACCCACCGGGTCAAATATAATTATAGACCCTTCAACGGGAGGTGAATGTGTGATGAATGTGAATCTGACTGTTTCCCCGGGTGCATCCTTAACAGTTCAAACCGGTAAAAAATTGCGCATTCCCGGAAATCTTACGATACAATAATAATTGCTAAAGGATAAATACTACAATTAGGGTATTGCCATGACACTTTAATGTATTTATATTTGTATACCCCCTCTATAATTGCATGGTGCAATGGATACATGAATGAATTCAATTATTGTGATGGACGATTTTTTAGGCTGGTTATATTTATCTTATAAATATCTATTGAAAAGCAGGCAATCTGAATCCCACATATGCTGAATCTGTAAATTCCGGGACTGACATGGCTTTTTCTATGAGGAAAATATCAATGCTATTTACTAAACTCCTTTTTGTACACCTCATGGTCGCCGTGGGTTTTACAGAGGCAGGTGCGCAGTCTCCGGCTAACGACGATTGCAGCAATGCTACCAGCATTCCTATCCCAAATGAAGGTTTTGGACTGGGCAACTTTACTTCGGTTCAAACCAACCTTACCAATGCTACGGTACAAACGGGAGAAACCTTTACCCCTGCAATTTTTGTGGCGGGGCTGGATAAAAAATCAGTATGGTACAAATTCAGCATTCCGACTATCAGGGCAGTAAGGGTTACACTTACGCAACCTGGTACTACCATTACTGCAGGCGATGCCGGCTTTGCCGTTTATCAAACCAATGGCTGCCTTCCAGGCAATGTAAACATTAGCACCAAGCTTACACCCATTGTAACCTTCGGTAATACATTTCATCCCTGTGTGCCCAGTGGCGATTACCTGGTACAGGTGTCTTCTAAAATAGCTGCCAATGGCCCAATCGTCATTCAACTGGAAATATCCGATCAAACCGGTGCCGCTTACGACCACCCCAACCAGGCCTATGCTTTTGGCGTAGCCAATAACTTTTCCCGCTATATTGATTTTGACACAGAATGCCAGTCTATAGAAGACTCTTCTGAACTGTGTAATTCATTATTTAATTACCGCGACTACAACAAGAGTGCCTGGTTCACATTTACAACACCGGCATATCTGGATTACCTTGTAGTTACTTTATCGGGTACCGGTACCCCAACCTATTTTAGCGGTGCAAACGCCAATAGTTTTAAGAAATTTGGCTACACTTTGTATAAAGGAAATGCAGCCACTGAGCCGCTCAGTTCGCTGCAAACCATTGATGGTTGCGATTCCCTGCAATCAAACGGTTATTATTGCGCCACAAAGAAATATACATGCGATAACTTTGAAAGGAACACTACCTACAGTATCCAGCTATTTTTTAATAAAGATTTTAAAGATATTTTACGCCTGGGTCTCATTACCGGAGGTTCCGTAGCTACTGCGGCACCGTTGCCGGTATTGGGTATGCCCGCCACCAATGCACTTGGTATTTTGAAGGCTTCTCCCAATGGCACTTTGAATACAATTACAGATGCCTGGGGTTGTAATAGCCAGCATCGCATTACCGCCTGCAACCCTATAATTCCTGATTCCGGCGTTAAAGTGAATGGAACAATCTATAATCTCAGCAGCTTTGTAACATTTACATTAGATAATGCTGCAGCTATCAATTTCAGGGCAAGTACCACACAATGTGGTCCAAATCCGATTGTAAGATTATTTAAACAGGCAGTCACCAATAACTGTGCAGACCTGGATACTGCGAACCTGGTAGCAACGGTGGGGTATAATGCATTAGTGGAGTGCCTAGCTCCCGGGCAATATCTGGCACAGGTTATGGGCAGGGATGACCCAATTGTCCCTGCCTCAATTCTATATTTTACACCCACTCGTAATTATGAACAATGTTTATTTACCAATCTTGGAACTAAGTATAAAATGGATATGACTGTCTATACCCGAAAGGCTGCCAATAAATACTCATTGAATATTACCGGCGCATTTGACAGCATCAACCTGGTGGGTGGTTTACAACAGCCTTTGGTGAGTGGTGTGGCTTACCAGTCTGCAAGGGATACTATCGGTTGCCTGAGCACGCTCAGGCCTGCAGATACCACCTGCTCACCCGTAAATGATAAAGTTATATACCGGCAGTTTATTGTTGCGGATAGCGGTACGGTGGATTTTTCTAACCTTGTTTATTCAAACAATCCCCCATTCAGGTACCGTTTGTACAGTGGAGATGCCAATGCACTGGCGGCTTCCCAAAATGTTTTTAATTTCCCGGATCGCGTTACCGGCTTATCGGCCAAAACATTGTGTCTGGATGGTTATACCTATTGTGAAAATAATACCGCCTGTGTACTGCCCGGTACCTACACTTTTACAACGATGGGATCAGTTAGCGATGTGGGCAGGGTAGACAGGCCCACATTTACATTTGTAAGAACAAGGACATTGCACAACAGCCCGTTCAATGCTCAAAATATGGGCAGCATCATGGATACCCTGGGTGCCAATGGAGGCACATTAAAATCTGATGTTGATTACTGGAGCTGTGAAGACAATGCAGTATCCATAAACGGCTATCAACCCTGCACCTTGGGTGGCAGGTCTGCAACCAAGGCCATTTACCGCCAATTTTATTTGAAAGCAGATGCATTGGTAAGGATTGCAAATACGGCTTATGTCTATTGCAATAATTTTGCCTATGGAACTAAAACATTGTTTTATGGCAAGGCTACTGATGGCTTTGCCGGTTTGTCACCAGTTGGCAACCAATGGAACTGTTTCAGCACAGCCCAAACTGCTAATGGTTGTACCTTCTTGCCTGCAGGATGGTATACCGTAGTGTCTTATGGCACCGGTCCCAGTTATGACAGCACCATGCGGTTGGTGAACGTCGGAGGCAGGTACAATAGCCATGTAAGTTACAGAGATGAGTTTAACATTACGATTACACCTGCATGTCCCGGTCCAAAATTCAACAGGCCTTATAAAGCATCTGTTAACACTACAACCAACCAGCCTCATTTAATTACCTGGGTAAACAGGATAGGAAGCACACCAGCCTATCCCAGGACAGATACCACCTACATTCTGCCGGCAGAATATTTTAATTGTACATTAGATACGCCATTTTCCAGCCACCCCATCAAATCCTGTGAAGCCGCTGCCAACAGGGTAGCCTATTATGTATTCAGGACAACCCAGGTTTGTTTCCTGCAGATCAATACAGGTGGATATTATGCCGTGGTTTATGACAAAGATGTGAGAACAGATTCAATGCAATTCCTTAATGCTGTACCTATTCAGCAATGCAATAACACAGCGGCCTTTATCCAGTTTTGCTTTTTTCAACCCGGCACGTATACACTCGTCGTGTTTGCCAAAGATGCCAATTCATGCAGCAGTGTTTCTCCGGGAATATATATTGACCAAATGGGATATTCCCGTTTTGATTACGCCAATAATGCTTATGACTTTGGAGTAGTGCCTCCAGACTCTGCATATCATTTTGGCAAACTGGGGGATGTAAACCCTTTGAACAGCGGCCGAAAACCAAGTACTGATTTTTTCTACTGTACCACCGGTGCCTTTACTACAGACCCTTCTAACCCTGTTTGTAATACCAAAGTGAATCCGAATGTATATGACAATGGTCCAAATA
>JBDTWP010000322.1:0-8217 GCA_040006615.1 Ferruginibacter sp. | reverse complement strand
TAATAAAATCTATGTACCCTATGTACCTATGTGGTTAGTAATAATATCCAGGTGCCCTATGTACCAGTGTGGTTAGTAATAAAATCAATGTACCCTATATACCTATGTGGTTAGTAATAATATATTCCTGCCCATTTTGTATTTAATGCTGGAATACGAATTCCATTTGGAACACGTGATTTCGAGTAAATATTAGTATAATATATAAAAACCGGCTGATATATTTAACCAGCCGGTTTTTTAGCTTTACAATAGTATAAGCAATACTTTATTTAAAAGGAATAAATTCCAGCTTAAATTATTTTAATTTCATCTGCGCAAAATAAGGGTGATCGGGATTTACAATTAATTCCTGTTTATAAGGGTGAATCAATACATCCATATCTTCAAGCGGGATAGCTCCCAATAATGGCTCATTATCCCCTGGTAATATCATTGCATCCACAGAACATCTGCGATTTTTAAACCTGACTTCAATTGGCCCCGCTATATCGTATTCCACCACATTGCCATTTGCCAGTTGACCTTTTCTTTTTTCAAGTATTGGCAGTTGCAATTGTTCCTGTATATTTTCGTTAATACACATGTATACGCTGCCGGTGTCAACAAGCATATTTACTTTCATGCGTTTTATTTCTTCCTCCCCAATTATATATCGCCTGGCTAATATAAGGTCTTCGCCATTTATCAATTCTATTTCAGCATATACTATGCCCATATTATCTTATTTTAAAACATAAAGGTATTTTACATTATTAATTTTCAATGCGTCTTTTACACCCTTCCAAAAAATCTTTTATCCCCAGCACAATTTTATTGACCATCCGTTGCTGAAATTCCGGATCAAGGATCTTCATTTCTTCTTCCGGGTTGCTGAGGAACAAAGTTTCCACCAGGGCATTCGGATATTCGACCGGGCTGTTGAGCATGAAATTAAAAGAGCCGGTATTGCCATATTCCTTTAACCCTAATTCCAACATCCGCCTGTAAATGTTCAGACTCAGGTTCCGGAAACCCACATAGCGATAGAATGCAGCGGTGCCGCCTACCCGTATCGGGTCTTCCGATGAATTCAAATGAATACTGACTAACAGATCCGGTAAACTATCCCTGTAAAAAAGAATGCGTTCCTTATTATCAAAAAATTCTTCCTTCGTACGTGTCATGATCACCCGCGCTCCTTCCTTTTCAAGAGCCTTTTGTAATTTTAGAGAAACCGCCAGCGTTAATTCTTTTTCTGTTACCCCGGTGGGTCCTACAGCGCCTATATTAGTCCCGCCGTGCCCGGCATCTACAGCAACGGTTAAATTTTTAAGCGATAAATTATCCGGTTGGCGTTTTACTTTAATCACGAGCGTATTCCCAATATAAAACAATTGGTACCCCCAATGCTGGGCATGTTTCAAATCAATGATGATCCTGAATACATCATCCTCCACCTGTTCGTATTGCACATTTTTTATCTCTTTAACTGTTTCCAGTTGTGTAATCCAGTTTGTGTTGTTGGTAGCGCCATAAATATCCACAACAATCCTGGAAGGATCAATTAATTGAAATGACTGGTAGGGCAGTTTTGCGAACAAGCCAACTTTTACATAATCATACATATCATCTCCATATATGTTCCAGTTGGTGGTTAATGATGCAGGCGTAAAAGTCCCTTTGGGCATCAGTTCTACCAGTTCATCCGGAATATAGGCGGTGCGTGTTTTTGATAATTGCACTTTATAATGTGTGCCCACTTTCCCCACAATTCTTAATACTATATTACTATCCAGGTAACCGATTTTTGCACCACCCAGCCGGTCGTCTCCCAGCCCGTACTCCAGGTGTGCCAGCCTGCCTTTGGTAATGGCTATATCGGAAGCCAGGGGAGAAAGTATGGAGAAAAAATTAACGGTTTCTTTATAAAAGAAGAGCCCTAAAGAATCAGTAATGATGACCGGTATTTTGCTAAGTTTGAAACTATCGGTTTCCTTAATGGTGTATTCACCCTGGTAAATACCGGGCATGCCATTAGTTTGCGTTAACGGCAATTCATAGAGTACGATATTTTGCATCGCTTTTACAATGCATCTTGTCAAAGCTTTTACCCTGAATCTAATATTATCTCCCGGCATTAATACCAGGTCGCCGGCGGGAAAGGTTTGAATACTTTCTATACCCAATGTCTTTACCGGCTCAGCGGGTTTTGGTAAGGTGTAAGTGTAATTGATTTTTTTTGTGAGAGATTTGCTACCAGCTTCCGCAAGGATCGTAATGACAGAATCTCCTTCCGACAAATTTAATTCATACGCGAAAGCGCCCGTAGGATAGGGAGTCACCCTGATATTATTGATAGTAAGCGCACAGGATTTACAAGTGGATCCGATAATAAACTGCCGGGAAGAATTTACAGAATTTGTTGATTTATAAGGATTGGTCAAACGGATAAAGGGCTTATTGTCGGCCTGGGAAAATACAACACCCATCATCCACATCAAAATTAGCGTGCAAAAAAATTTCATAGGTGTAAGGTAATCAATGTGCTAATATGCTAATGTGCTAATGTGCTAATTTGCTAATGTGCTAATTTGCTAATGTGCTAATTTTATGATATGGTTACATTTTGAAATATGATAAAAAATGGCTGATAGTTCTTTTAAAAACGTGGAAAGATCACAAAAAGGTTCGCCTTTAAGGGTGTGTCCTGTAGGATAAAAAACAGGAAGCAGTAACATAAACAAAAGGCCATTTCCGGAAAGGTGGAAATGGCCTGGTTTATTATTTTGGGTGGATTAAATTTACCAGGGATATTTATTGGCTGCAATTAAGGTATCGGCAATCCTTCTTCTCGCATCTTTACTGTTGAATGGCGATGATTTGGTAAATCGTTTTAAGCCAAGCAACATCATCCGTTGTTCATCACCAACCGCAAATCCATTAATGGCTTCCTTACCCGCTTTGTTTACTTTATC
Source organism: Ferruginibacter sp. (assembly GCA_040006615.1). Taxonomy (GTDB): domain Bacteria; phylum Bacteroidota; class Bacteroidia; order Chitinophagales; family Chitinophagaceae; genus Ferruginibacter. The sequence goes on along the minus strand of JBDTWP010000322.1, from coordinate 5,260 downwards.
AATAGCATCGTTCAGGTAACATCGCATCATATCAATATGCACGCTGCTGGCATCCTCTCCCTGTTTTTCCACCATTTTTATGATCCGTAATAAGGTGCTTTCCGCCGTAAACGTTTCAATGGCCATGTCCGCGATATTCATCAGTATTTCCTGTTCATCCGATAACTTCATCATCAGTTTTTGCACGGCGGCACCGGCCACCATCAGGATCGTTTTCTTCATATTCAGGACAGTTCTTCTTTCTGCGGCAAATACGGCTTCATCATCATTTCCAAATTCAGGTATACTCATTAATTCTTTGGAAACCGTCATCGCCGGTCCCATCAGGTCGAGTTTGCCTTTCATGGCTCTTTTTAAGATCATATCGACTGTGAGCAAACGATTGATCTCGTTGGTGCCTTCATATATACGGTTGATGCGGCTATCCCGGTAAGCCCTGCTGATCACATATTCATCGCTAAAACCGTTGCCGCCAAAAACCTGCACACCCTCATCCACCACGTAATCCAATACTTCACTGCCATGCACTTTTAAAATAGCACATTCTACTGCAAACTCTTCAGCAGCGCCTAATAAGGCTTCATTAAATGGTTTGCCGGCATCGGCCAGCTCTATTTCTTTTTCATCTATCCATTTGCCGGTTCGGTACAAGGCAGATTCACAGGCAAATATCCTGCAGGCAGCTTCCGCAAGTTTGTATTTGATAGCGCCAAAACTTGCAATAGGAGTTTTAAACTGCTCCCTTGTTTTCGCATATTCAACAGTGATATTCAGTGCCATTTTGGATCCGCCTACTGCCGCGGCACATAATTTCAATCGTCCGATATTCAGAATATTAAATGCGATGATATGCCCTTTACCGATTTCGCCCAATAAATTTTCAACGGGCACTTTACAATCCTGGAAATACAGTTGTACCGTTGATGAGCCCTTAATACCCATTTTGTGTTCTTCGGGTCCCTGGGTAAATCCTTCAAAGCCGCGTTCCACTATGAAGGTGGAAAATTTATCCCCGTCAATCTTTGCAAACACTGTAAAAACGTCCGCAAAACCGCCGTTGGTGATCCAGCATTTCTGGCCGTTCAGGATATAATGTTTGCCATCGGCAGAAAGCACGGCAGTTGTTTTTGCCCCAAGCGCATCACTGCCACTATTCGGTTCCGTTAGTCCGTAAGCGCCTTTCCATTCGCCGCTGGCAAGTTTGGGAATGTATTTTTGCTTCTGTTCTGCGGTGCCGAAATATAAAATGGGTAAGGTACCAATTCCGGTATGCGCCGCGATGGCCACACTAAAAGAGTATCCGCCACCCAGGCCTTCATTTACGAGGGTAGAGGTAATAAAATCCTTTCCCAACCCGCCGTATTCTTCGGGTATGGAAGCGCCAAGCAAACCCTGTTCCCCGGCTTTTACCATCACCGACGGCATCAGGCCGGGTTCTAATTTATCAATACGGTCTGCGATGGGGTGAATTTCTGCACGGAGGAACTGCAAACACATTTCCTTCACCATTAATTGCTCCTCATTAAAATCTTCCGGCGTAAAGGTTTCGTAAGCATTATTTTCTTTGATTAACCATTCACCACCTTTGAGCGATGTGATTGTTGCTGTGGATGTTTTCATACATTAAAATTGCCTCTCCCTGCCTCTCCAAAGGAGGGGTTTAGGAAGAGAATGATTATTGAATAGATATTAATAATTGCAAAGTTTAAGCCTCCACCCCCCAAACAAAAAAACACATTTACATATTCTCTTTTCATTTCCTCCCTGGAGCTAGAGGGGGCTGGCCAGGTTATCATACACTTTCTGCAGCACTTCCTTAGCAATTTCAATCTGACCGATCGTAACGCCTTCCAGGGCCTCGTTCAATGTTTGGTTTGCGAGTACCATTGTTTTTTCCTGTAACTGTTCCGCTTCTTTGGTCAGATAGATCATGTTGATCCTGCGGTCGTCCTTACTCGCTACTCTTTTTACCAGTTGCAGCTTTTCCAGGTTATCCACCAGCCGGGTAATACTCGGCTTATCTCTAAAAGTGGCATCACACAATTGTTGCTGGCTAAGACCGTCCTGTTTCCACAAATGATACAATACACTCCACTGCTCGATCGTAATATCCACGTTCGCCTGTTTAAAATTCTTCTGCAGCCTTCTGGCAATGGCGGTACTCGCTTTGCCGGTAATAAAGCTGTATAATTCTCCTCTTTTAAATTGGTTGTTGGACATATAGTTGTTTAAACAACTATATAAAGATAATGATTCATTTGAATATTAAAAAATTATTTTTGCACATCATTTATGGAGAGCGTCATACTCATAATTTCCCTTTTATTATTTGTTAGCTATGCCGTATTGATCATTTATTACCGGCAAAGCTGGATAGCCATCCAAACATATACTCCACCCGGAAAATTTAGCCCTCAAACCAAAATTTCCGTCATTATCCCTGCCCGTAACGAGGAAAAAGACCTGGTTGACTGTCTTGATTCAATAATTGATCAATCGTACCCGAAACATCTGTTTAATGTACTGGTGGTCGATGACCATTCTACAGACAATACTGCCGATATAATCTTAACCTATAAGGGACAAAACGTGCAACTCATTTCATTAAAAGATTTTGTTGCAGGCAATGAAATAAATTCTTACAAAAAGAAAGCCATTGAAATTGCCATACAACAATCAACCGGCGACTTAATTATTACAACCGATGCTGATTGTGTTGTCCCTCAAAACTGGCTTCGAACCATTGCGGCATTTTACGAGGAGAAAATGCCGGAGTTTATTGTAATGCCTGTTTCGATTGATTGCGGCAATAAATTCATTGAGCTCTTCCAGGCTCTGGATTTCATGACGCTCCAGGGAATAACGGGTGCCTCCGTCAATAAAAAATTCCACAGTATGTGTAATGGCGCCAACCTGGCTTACACTAAAAAGGCCTTCAATGTAGTGGGAGGCTTTAAAGGCATTGACAGTATGGCAAGCGGGGATGATATGTTATTGCTTCATAAAATTTTTAAACGGTATCCCAATGATATTGCTTATTTAAAAAGTAAAGAAGTAATTGTAAAGACGGAACCTGTAAAGACAATTTCCCAATTCCTTAATCAACGTATACGTTGGGCCAGTAAGGCGGATAAGTATGAAGATAAAAGAATATTTACGGTCCTGTTACTGGTGTATTTATTTAATGCCTGGATCCTGATGCTGGCCATAGGGGCTGTATTTTTTGAATTTGTTTATTTTTTCATTGCGTTATTAGCAGCTAAGACCATACTTGAATTGTATTTTTTATACCCTGTGGCCCGGTTTTTTAATAAACAAATTATACTTTGGTGGTTTCCATTAGCTCAGCCATTTCATATTTTGTATACTCTTATCGCAGGATGGCTGGGTAAATTTGGTACCTACACCTGGAAAGAAAGAAAGGTAAAATAATTGAATGAAATCATAATTTACAATATGGCTCAGCCCTCTTTTTCCTTTTCAAAACAAACCTGGAAGCGCCTTAAAAAAAACAAAGGCGCGTTATTTGGTTTGGTGATTATTGCGGCTGCAGTTTTTGTTACCATATTCGGATACCTCCTTGCCCCGGATTCATCTCCCAATGCCGATCTGCAAACCGTAGAAATACAGGCAAAAAAGCCGGGTTACTCACAGCTTTTCTTAAGAATCCCGGGTAAGAAAAATAATAAGATTGGCTGGATCAGAAGGTTAATCAGCGGCAAACCGGACGATTACCTCTACCTGCCGATCAGCGGGTATGTAATTAAAAATGATACACTCCAGGTAAATAAATACGTGGATGAGGATGTTTCGGTGACCCGGTATTATTCTATTGATCAACTCACTCATGGCCAGCCTGACAGGCTCATTTCCCAAAATATCATCACGAAAACCTACCTGTTTGGCACCGATAAATTTGGAAGGGATATTTTGAGCAGGCTAATGATCGGCACCCGCGTAAGCCTGGCAGTAGGTCTGATTGCCGTACTTATTTCACTTACACTGGGAATTCTACTGGGAGCCCTTGCCGGCTATTACCGGGGACGTATAGACGAAATTATTATGTGGCTGGTAAATGTTACCTGGAGCATTCCTACATTATTACTGGTATTTGCCATTACCATGGCGCTTGGAAAGGGTTTTTGGCAAATATTTATTGCAGTCGGTTTAACCATGTGGGTAAGTGTGGCGCGTTTGATAAGGGGGCAGGTGCTGGCTATCAAAGAATTGGAATACGTGCAGGCGGCCAGGGCGCTGGGGCTGAGCGACAGCAGGATAATAATACGTCATATCCTGCCCAACATACTGGGGCCGGTGATGGTAATTGCAGCCAGCAATTTTGCTACCGCGATCATAATTGAAGCCGGTTTAAGTTTTTTGGGGATCGGGGTGCAGCCTCCCCAACCAAGCTGGGGATTGATGATCAAAGAAAATTACAATTTCATCATTACGCATAACCCGATGCTGGCAATGATCCCGGGATTTGCCATTATGCTGCTGGTACTGGCGTTTAATATGCTGGGAAATGGATTAAGGGATGCCCTGGATGTGAAGGGTTGATCAGCTGGCAGTGGGTAGGGGTCTTAGTTAACGGGTGCAACCTGTACGTTGCGGGAAAACCCTTCTTCCAGAGAAATAAAGGTTTCGGTACGTTCAATGCCTTTAATTTTTTGCAGTTCATCGTGTAATACAGAGCGAAGCTGGGAAATATCCTTACATACAATTTCTATAAACATACTATAGTTGCCGGTAATATAATTCAGGCGAACAATTTCAGGTATTGCCATTAATTCTTTGGCGACACCATCGTATAGTGAGCTTTTTTCGAGGTAAATTCCAACAAAAGCGGTGATATCGTATCCTAATTGTTTTAGATCTACATTCAGTCTTGTACCTTTGACGATGTTGAATTCCTGTAGTTTTTTGATACGTACATGAATAGTGCCTCCGCTGACAAATAATTTTTTACCGAGTTCGGCATAAGATATTTCAGCAGTTTCCATCATTTCATGAATGATCTGGAGATCCAATTTGTCAAGATTCAATTTAGCTGCCATTTTATGAAACTATTTTAATATTATTTCAAATATATACACAAATATTTGACAATTATCTATATTTATAAAATATTTTATAAAATATTTTCAATGTAATGGCATTTTATATAGATTTGCATTATAAGTTCTTACAGGAATCATTCAAAATTGTGGGGTGATGAAATTTTTGGCAGACATGCCCTCTTGTCTCGGGGGTGGAGGTC
>JBDTWP010000321.1:0-8274 GCA_040006615.1 Ferruginibacter sp. | reverse complement strand
TGCGAGGGTTCCAGCTTATTTTATAGTGCCAGGGGTTATCATCACTTTCCGGGGCAACCAATCCTCCACAATGACTTTTAAAAGAAGTAACTACCCCGGCTTTTGATTTTATATCGTCAATTATTTTCATGGCACTCATATGATCAATACCCGGGTCCAGTCCCATTTCACAAATAAATAATAATTTTTTATTTTGAATCTCTGTTTGCAGGCTTTTAATGGAAGCATCCAGATAAGAAGCAGTTAACAAATTTTTGCCATATTCCACGCAATCTTTAGCGATTAAAAAATGCAGGGCGGGCGGCAACATTGAAATAACAATAGCAGCATCCCGTATTAGTGAAGATCTTTGAACTGCATTGTTGATGTCTGTTTGTACCGCTACAGCCAGTGTCGAATTATTGGTTTTAGTGATAATTTGCTCCATGTTAGCATCTGCAATGATTATAATCCAGTTATTTTGCGGAGCTTCAGCGATCAAATAATCGATCAATACTGTAGCAGATTTCCCTGCACCAAAAAGCAATACCTTTTTCACAAAAATTATTTTTAAAACGGAAAGTTATCACATAGTTCATTACAATTGGGAAATTCCGGATAGACGCATGTAATTTTCCAGGCTTACTTATCAAATTGCGGAACCCCGGGGCAGGGAACTGTGGTTTTACAAAATTCGAAAAAAATGCTCCCGGGCAAGTGTAATCCTGTTTTATCGTGCTAAACGGATGGTTCAAAATTTTATAGAATTATCTTCTCCACAATTCTGAAATAAATGTGTAAAAAAATCGTCATAAACACCTGTTTTATATAGGGATAAGTGGGTTAAAATCGGTACTTTTGCACACTATAAATTTATATGGAAAATAACGATGATTTAAATGGCGAAATGCTGCCTCTGAATGACGGTGGAGCGAGAAGTAACAGGGGAAGAATAATTCCTGTAAATATAGAGGAGCAAATGAAAACATCCTACATCGATTATTCGATGAGCGTGATAGTAGGCCGTGCCTTGCCGGATGTAAGGGATGGTTTGAAACCCGTACACCGGCGTGTATTATTTGGCATGAATGAGCTGAGTAACTACAGCAATAAGGCATATAAAAAAAGTGCCCGGATCGTGGGAGAGGTAATGGGTAAATTCCATCCCCATGGCGATGCATCCATTTATGACACCATGGTGCGGATGGCTCAGGATTGGTCCATGCGTTATACAATGATCGATGGCCAGGGCAATTTTGGTAGCCAGGATGGAGACCCTCCGGCAGCAATGCGGTATACAGAAGTTCGAATGGAAAAGTTTGCAGAAGCCATGCTGGAAGATATTGAGAAAGAAACCGTTGATTACCAGCTAAATTTTGATGATTCGCTGAAAGAACCAACTGTATTGCCAACCCGTATTCCTCAATTACTATTGAACGGGTCTAGTGGGATCGCGGTAGGAATGGCAACGAATATGTTGCCTCATAACCTGAGTGAAGTAATTGACGCCTGTGTAGCGTATATTGACGATAAAGAAATTTCAATTGACGAACTGATCAAACATGTAAAGGGACCCGATTTTCCAACAGGTGGTGTCATTTATGGTTTCGAAGGTGTAAAGGCCGGATTTCATACCGGCAGAGGAAGGGTGGTTTTGCGGGGAAAAGTAAATATTGAAACAACCAAAGCAGGCAGGGAAAAGGTCATCATTTACGAAGTGCCTTACCAGGTAAACCGTGATGCACTAACCGCAAAAATTGGTGAATTGATTAATGAAAAGCACATTGAGGGAATATCGGATGTGAATAATGAGAGTAATAATAAGGAAGGAACAAGGGTAGTTGTTGACCTCAAGAAAGATGCGGTAGCGCAGGTGGTAATTAATCAGTTGTATAAGCAAACAGAATTACAAACCTCCTACGGTATCAACAATGTAGCATTGGTAAGGGGCAGGCCGAAAATTTTAAATCTGAAGGACCTGATCAGTGAATTTATTTTGTTCAGGCATGAAGTAGTAGTTCGCAGAACACAGTTTGAGTTGCGTAAAGCACTTGAAAGGGCACATATCCTGGAAGGCTATATCATCGCACTCGACAACCTTGATGCGGTGATTAAACTGATCCGTGAATCATCCACACCCAACATTGCACAGGATGGATTGATCAGCAATTTCGGAATGACAGAGATACAGGCCAAAGCCGTTCTTGAATTGCGTTTACAACGTTTGACCGGTCTGGAGATTGACAAAATCAGGGAAGAACATGCAGAAATTATGAAGTTGATCGAACACCTGAAAGAAATACTATCCAATGAAAGAATGCGATATGATATTATTAAGAATGAATTAGCTGAGGTAAAAGCGAAATTTGGAGATGAACGCAAGACCGAGATCGTGTATGTAGGGGATGAAATCAATATGCTTGACCTGATCGAGGACGAAGATGTGGTGGTAACCATTTCTCACCTTGGGTATATTAAACGTACATCGTCTGCTGAATACCGGCAACAACGCAGGGGTGGTCGTGGTTCCAAAGGGAGCAGTACCCGCCAGGAAGACTACATTGAACATTTATTTGTCGCGTCTACACATCATACATTAATGTTCTTTACGGAAAAAGGAAGATGTTTCTGGCTAAAAGTGTACGAGATACCGGAGGGTGATAAAACCAGTAAGGGGCGTGCTTTGCAAAATATGATCCAGATACCTCCGGACGATAAAGTGAGAGCGATCATTGACGTAGAGAATTTCGATGACGAAGAGTATGTGAAGAGTCATTATATCGTATTATGTACCAAAAAGGGAATTATCAAAAAAACTGACCTTGAAGATTTCAGCCGTCCGAGACAAAATGGGATCAACGCAATAAATATCCAGGAAGGCGACCAGTTATTAGAGGCGAAAATGACAGATGGCAATTCCGAAATCATGCTTGCGGTAAAAAGTGGCAGGGCCATCCGTTTTGCTGAAGAAAAAGTCCGTTCCACGGGTCGTGGCGGAATAGGGGTATTTGGTATTGAGGTAGATGATGAAAAAGATGAAGTGGTTGGAATGGTTTGTGTTAACAGGGAAGATAAGACCCGTACAATTTTAGTGGTGAGTGAAAAAGGTTTTGGGAAGCGTACCTATCTCGATGATCCTGAAACCGGTGAGGCCAATTACCGTATTACCAATCGAGGCGGTAAGGGCGTTAAGACGATTAATGTAACCGATAAGACCGGTTCACTGGTTGGATTATTGGATGTGACTGAGAAAGAGGACCTGATGATTACCTGTGTGAGTGGCATAACAATACGAATGAGTGTGGCCGGTATCAGAGAACAGGGACGAGCTACACAGGGAGTAAAATTGATAAAAGTGGATGATGGCGATCAGATTGCTGCAATTACCAAATTAGATGAAGAGCCAGATGTACAGGTAACTGAAGCGGAATCAAATGAGATAATTATTCCTGATGATACCGACTCAGGTTCGACAACTATGGAAAAAGAAAACAAGGCAATTGATCCAACAAACGAAGCAGGCGGCGAACCAGGGGATGAAATAACAGATTTTACTTCCGGACCTCCTGATAATTAATTATTAGTATAAGTTACCAATAATAGAATTGTATGTTTAATCAGGAAATATTGATGTACGGCTTTTTCGCTCAATAGCTGGGTTTACAAATAATTGGCGTCAAAAAATTAATATATATATATTATTGATTTTTAGGATTATATGAGATTAGTTTGAATTTTAAAATAAGTACTATTTAATTTTTATACAACGACTTATAAGATATTCTATTTAGAGAGATGCACCACGTCCATATTTTTCCGTTAACGCATTCGTAATTGATACTGCAGAGTTAGGAGGTAGGTTTAAATTTAAATGATTGAAATAAGCAATTATTAGCATTTCTATTTAACATAATGCTGATTATAGGATATAATAATATAGACTTCGAAGCTCAAGCAACCTGATGCCAGGGACCATATAATCACAAATTATACATGCCACCCGATCCCCACAAATATCGCTTTAAAATTTATTTATTCAAAAAATATCCTTTCTCAAATTCACGACATCGTTGATCCAACATTGTAAAGAGATTCACTTTTTTTTGCCCATAGTGCAACAAAACCTACTTTTGCCAGGATGAAACCGAACACCATCTCCCCGGACAGGATACTTTTCAATCTTAAAATTAATGCTTTAAATGAGATGCAAAAGGCATCTGTTAAAGCAAATGAAGAAAGTGACAATGTGATCTTATTATCCGCTACAGGTTCAGGAAAAACCCTTGCCTATTTACTTCCTGTTGTTCAATTACTTAATCCGGAGTTTAAAAAGGTGCAGGCCCTGGTCATTGTTCCCTCCAGGGAGCTGGCGATACAAATTGACGAAGTTTTCAGGAAAATGTCTACCGGTTTTAAGGTCACTTGTTGCTATGGAGGCCATAAAAGGGAAACGGAAGAAAATAATTTAAAGCAATCGCCAGCGGTGATTATTGGGACACCAGGCCGTATCGCTGATCATATACGGCGTAATAATTTTTCCCTTGAAGAAATTACGATGCTGGTGTTGGATGAATTTGATAAATCACTTGAACTTGGCTTCCGGGAAGAGATGTCATTTATAATTGGCTCACTGCCCTCTGTTAAGAAGAGGATATTGACTTCCGCCACTGAATCCGTTGGGATACCAGATTTTATTGGATTCAGTAATCCGGTACGGCTTAACTTTTTATCAACAATAGTTGAAAAAAAGGAGGGGGATGAAATTTTGATCATGACCGTTATTTCTCCTGATAAGGATAAATCAGATACATTATTCAGGTTAATTTGCATGATTGGTAATAAGTCGATGATCGTATTTTGTAATCACCGTGAATCGGTGGAACGCACCAGCAACCAGCTAAAAGAAAAAGGTATCGTTAATGTTTTTTACCATGGCGGTATGGAGCAGCAGGAACGCGAAAGCGCCATGTGCAAATTTAAGAATGGAACTTCAAATGTATTGGTGACTACCGACCTTGCTTCCCGTGGTCTGGATATACCAGATATTAAATATATTATTCATTATCATTTACCAGCTACTGCAGATGTGTTTTTACATAGAAATGGCAGAACGGCACGCATGGATGCAGGAGGTAAATCTGTGCTGATCTTATCTGAAGAAGAAAGGCTGCCAGCTTATATTTCAGGGGAAGTGAAGGAAATAATCTTACCTGAAAAACCCGAATTACCCGATAAACCGAAATGGTCCACCCTCTTTTTCGCCGCCGGTAAAAAAGATAAAGTAAATAAGATTGATATTGTTGGTTTTTTGTCCAAAATGGGTAGGTTAAAGAAAGACGATATAGGCCTGGTTGAGGTTAAGGATTTTTTTTCATTCGTAGCTGTAAGAAAACTGAAAGTGGGCGAAGTAGTAGAATTAATAAAAAATGAAAAGATAAAAAACAAAAAAGTAAAGATTGCCCTGGCTAAATGAAAACCTCCCCCGCTTCGCCGGATAAATTGAAAATATCCCTTGTAATTGCCATATAAAAATTATAACTTAGTATTAGTAATAATTAGACATCGTATTACTAAAAATACATATTTTTTAAGGAATTATTCAAAAAACAGGGTAATTTCTCAAAAAAAAGCCCACTTCCAGGTCACTTTTACCCCTTACAAGTCCACATCATCTCCACATCTTCTGCACGTCTTACCCACGTTTAGTCCACCCCTCTCACTGGTCTTTCCCTAGTCTCTCCCGGGTCTCCCCCGGGGTTCCGCCTGATTTTCTTAATAAATGTATCATACACCTCCTTTGCTAAGCCGTTGTTTGGTGTTTTCACCAACAACCGAAGCTACCCTACCTTGGTCTTCCACCCCTCAATTATTATAATTCAACTATCTCAGTGCACCGGTATACCCTGTTACGGAAATCTAAAATGTACATATGAAGACAAGCCACAGATCTGTCCAAACGGTAGCTCTACAGAAGTGAGGTTAGAGGGGTGAGTCACTACTTAGGAAAAAATTATCAATTATCAATTATCAATTAAAATCCATATGCGGAATCTGGAAAAGTACTGGAAGCACTAAAGGAATCGATAAAATCCTTTATCAGCTTATAAAACCGATCCGCGTCATTAAATAAAAAGGAATGTTCGATAGGAATTACATAAATGGGAAAATCCTGCAATTCTTTTTCAAATTTTTGCAGTCGAACTCCGTCTTTTTCGGTAGTAAGTATAATTTTATTTGCAGATGTCATCTTTTCAAATTCCTTTTTTATTTCTTCCAGGTCGTCAATTGAAAATATATGATGATCAGGAAAGCGCAACATATCGTACATCTTTACCCTTGAGGTAAGATAATCCTGCAAATGTTTTGGATTAGCAATTCCACAAACAAGCAATAGCTCTATATCATGCGTTATCGAAAAAGGCATTTTGCTGAACAGGTGAAAGGGCCGGGTATATACTATCCCGGTAAAAAATAGTGATTGATTTGCATTAGGATCTAACTCTTCTAAAATTGAGTCTCTTTCTTCTGCTGTTAAATTGTGCCTGCATTTAGTTACAATTATCATATCCGCTCTTTTGGCGCTTTGCCTGGTGTCTCTCAAATCTCCTGCTGGGATCAAAAAATCCCTGCTGTAGAGGTTTTTATGTTCGGTCAGTAATATATTAAGGCCTGCCCTGACTGAACGGTGTTGAAATCCATCGTCTAAAATAATGATTTTGGTATCAGGCCTTTCATGCAACAATTGCGGTATGGCTTCCAAACGCTCTTCCCCAACGGCAACAGTTAATTCCGGGAATTTCAAATGAAACTGCATTGGTTCATCGCCAATTTCAAGTGCGGTAGTATTTTCATTTGCAATACCGAAGCCCTGGGTTTTTCTTTTGTATCCACGACTAAGTGTAGCTATCGGATGTTCCTTTCTCAAAATCCGGATAAGATACTCTACCATGGGTGTTTTACCGGTACCGCCTATCGCAAGGTTTCCAACACAAATAATGGGGAAATTGAAAGCAGCAGATTTCAAATAGTTTTTATCAAAAAGCCAATTTCTTACCATTAAAATTATTCCATATAGAATTGAGACGGGAAGCAATAAATATCGGAAGCTTTTTAGCAATGTTGGAAGTTGAAAGGTGAATGGTCAATTGTGAACGTCAATATTTCAGCATTGACCAATCACAACATAAATTATCAGGGTCGTGCCAGGATTGATTTGTCAGAGATGAATTTTCCTGGTGAGTCAACATACATTTAACAAAATACCCTGGTGCTGTGTTAACAATAATATGGCGTATCATTTTTTTATTACACGAATTAGGAAACACGAATTACACGAATTAATACATGTTTAATCACTAATTCGTGTAATTCGTGCATAAAATTCGTGTCATTAATTTAGGTCATTTTACACTTACCATTACACTAGAAATGAAAGATTGCATCCGGGGTTATACCATAGTCCAGTTTCACGTCAAATTTATTGATGTCGTCAACCTGTTCCACCGGTTCAAAATAGCTGAATCCAATCTTTATGCAATCTTTCCGGCATTGTTTTAAGAAACGGTCATAATAACCTTTTCCATAACCTACCCTGTTTCCATTTTTATCAAAACTTAATAATGGTACAATGACCAGGTCAATTTCCGCAGGATACATATTGATACCATCTACTGGTTCTTCTATCCCGAATCTATTTGTCTTAAATATGGTATCATCGTCAACTATCACTGAAATAATTTTCTGACGTCTTTTTTCCTCTACCATCACCGGGTAAAACAATTGCTGTCCTGGATTTTTAAAGTAACAATAGTCTGTAATCGTCTGAGGATCAAATTCATTTAACTTTTTTATTGGTGAGTATGTCATTATCAGGGAAGGAATATCGATCGCCAAATGTTGAAATTGGATCAATAAAATATCATCCAACTTTGATTTTAGATGCGGGGTAAGAACTGCGCGTTTTTCCTTATATAGTGCCCGAATTTCTTCTTTTTTCATTTTGCTCCTACTTAAAATGAGAATGATTTGATACGAAACCAGTCCAACTGATACGTTCAGCCGGAAATACATTTATTTAAACAGGCAAAACAAACTAACAGTAAAACAAATTAACTATTCAACAGGCGACCGACTAAGGAAAACCAATAGGCGGATTAATTTCACATGATAAATATAGAAAAAATAGTGGTCCCATAATTACGTTCCGTCTTATAATGTACAAATTTTTTATAGTCGTTCCTGGGTGTATGTTCCAATACAAACCACCCGCCAGGCTTCAATAGTTTTTTTTCAATT
>JBDTWP010000320.1:0-8287 GCA_040006615.1 Ferruginibacter sp. | reverse complement strand
AATTTCTAATATAATTCTTCATTTTTCCGGCATATTTTTCAAAAAAAAGTCCAGTATAAGTCCAGTTCATCCCCGGAGCATCTCCAGTTCAAGTGCAGACATCTAACGTACATCCTCGGTAGTAGTTCCCTGGATACCTCTATTATCTCCCTATTTTCACTAGTGTTTCAACCCTCTGTCGGATATAATTTTTGATACGCATCATTGAATGATCCTAATAGGTCTTCACTCTATGATTTGATCTGGCCTGCTTTCTAAATTTGACTAGGTGTATTTGGGTTTTTAATGATGACAGCCCTTCATCAGGCGCTTTTTTAGACTAAGTTCCCAATGACCTATTTCAAAATGATATGCAATATAAAATAGCCGGTATATGGATCTCCCGCCATTAAATTTTCACCGATAATAAAACGGATATTACCATTGTTTTTAAAAGTATAGGAAAGGCTGTCTCCAAAAGGGCCGTCAAATGCTCCTCCTGGTTGCTGCACCTGGTTAATCCGCACATTCCCACCTTTTTTTAATGGTTTTAATATGGCAGTCACCGTTTGTCCCTTCCGGGCGAAAATTGTGTATTTGGGCAGTGATTTATTGGCAATGATATGGCCTTTTATAAAAGCTTCGCCGGTTTTAAGCAGCACGGTAGTATCCCTGTCACCGGAATTTATGGTATCATATAATTGATTTATGGAGACAGGTGTTGCGTTGGAATCCTTTTCTCCATTTACCTCTTTATTGGAATGATCTGTGTTGTTACAACCCAAAATCAACGCCAGTATCAAAAAGCCGGTACTGCGATATATTTTCCCTGGTTGACTAAACATAATTAACAGGAAGCAAAACAAATGCCACGGCTACCTGGCCCCTTCCTCTCTTTTGCCCAATAAGAACCTATGCTCCTGGATAACAAAAATACCGCCTAACCAGGTTTTGTGCACAAAAAATGGCGTTCACATTTGGAAAATGACCGTTGGGATAACAATGTTCTTAAATATTGGAAGTGTTTCTATGTTTGTGGTGTTAAAATATTTAACAATACAATCTTACAATTATGAGACATCTGATTTTTTTATTTCTAGCTTCCCTTTTTATTGCAAATAGTAATGCGCAGGTAAGTGGTTATACCAAAGATGCGCAGAATGCCCCGGTAAAAGGTGCTACCATGAGCTTACTGGCTGTGAAAGATTCTGCGATCGTAAAACTGGCAATTTCAAAAGAAAACGGCGCTTATAGTTTTTCAAATATTAAAGAGGGCAGGTATTTGGTAAAAGCCAGTTTTGTTGAATACCAGCCGGCATTTTCCGCTCCTTTTGATGTAACCGCTACCGGTATCACCGTTCCCGATTTCCAACTCACCAAATTACCCAATAATTTGAAAGGGGTAGTGGTTACAGCCCAAAAACCAATGGTTGAAATGAAAGCGGATAAGATGATTGTAAATGTGGAGGGCACCATCAATTCTGTGGGATCCGACGCATTGGAACTATTGCGTAAATCACCCGGTGTATTGGTTGATAAAGACGACAACCTAAGCCTGAGCGGTAAGAATGGAGTACAGGTGTATATCGACGGAAGACCTACCCCGTTGGGCGGACAAGACCTGAGCAGTTACCTCAAGTCCTTAAATTCTTCCCAGATTGAAGCCATTGAGATCATCACGAATCCTTCTGCTAAATATGAGGCAGCAGGAAATGCAGGTATCATCAATATCCGGTTAAAGAAGAACAAATCCCTGGGGACGAATGGCTCGGCAAATGCAGGATGGAATATCGGCACTTATGCCAAATACAATGCCGGGGTAAACCTGAATTATCGTAATAAAAAAATAAATCTATTTGGCAATTACGGCTACAATAAAAGCATCAATGAATTTACCATCGGGCTTAACCGTACCACAGGAGATAGTCTTTTCGATCAAAAGAGCCTGGTGATCATGAATAATAAAAGCCATAATTTCAAAGCTGGAATGGATTACTTTATCAATTCCAAAAACACCATCGGTGTAATTGTAAATGGTACCATCTCTGATCCTTCTGTAACTAACAGGAGTACTACCCCTATTTCCTATATACCCTCCAAATCGGTAAACCGGGTTCTGGTGGCGGATAATTCAAGTGTTTTAAAAAGGGATAATATAAATTTTAATATTAACTACAGTTATACCGTGCCAAACGGCAAAAGCCTCACAGTGAATGCGGATCATGGCACCTATGATATTAACAGCAACCAGTTTCAACCCAATTATTATTTTGACGCTACGGGCCAGATACCCATTAGCAATGTAATATACAGGATGATCGCCCCTACAAAGATCAATATCAATTCCCTGAAAGCAGACTGGGAACAGCCATTTAAAAAAGGCACCCTGGGAATAGGAGGGAAAGCTGCATTTGTGAAAACCGATAACGACTTTCAGCGCTACAACATATACGGAAATAGCGAGCAGTTGGATAAGGACCGAAGCAATATTTTTAATTACAAGGAAAATATCAGCGCTGCCTATTTAAACTATAACCGTGCACTGAAAGGAATTACATTACAGGCAGGTCTAAGAATGGAACATACCGGTTCAGAAGGAGTATCTACCGGCCAAAAACCAGCCACAGGAGGTTATGTGGCCTACACCGAAATTTTTAACCGCAACTACACTGATTTCTTTCCTAGTGCAGCTGTTACTTTTAATAAAAATCCTAAGAACCAGTTCAATCTTACATACAGCCGCAGGATCGACAGGCCCAATTACCAGGACCTGAACCCCTTTGAATTTAAACTGGATGAATATACTTTTCAGAAAGGCAATATCAACCTGCGCCCGCAGTATACCAACAGTATTGGCCTATCCAATACCTATCAGTATAAACTGACCACCACGGTAAATTATAGCCATGTCAAGGACCTTTTTACCCAGGTATTTGATACGGCCGAAAAATCAAAAGCCTTTATCTCAAAAAGAAACCTCGCCACACAGGATATCGTGAGTTTGAATATCAGCTACCCTTTCCACTATAAAGCTTTTAACATGTTTGCAAATCTGAACAGCTTTTATACCCGCTATAATGCTGATTTCGGAGAAGGCAGAAAGATCAAAGTTAATGCAGGTGGCTTAAGCCTGTACGTACAAAACAGCATTAAATTTGCCAAAACATGGACGGCGGAATTAACCGGTTTTTACAACGCGCCAACC
Source organism: Ferruginibacter sp. (assembly GCA_040006615.1). GTDB lineage: Bacteria > Bacteroidota > Bacteroidia > Chitinophagales > Chitinophagaceae > Ferruginibacter. The sequence goes on along the minus strand of JBDTWP010000320.1, from coordinate 5,103 downwards.
GTGTACCAGGGAACAATAAAAGCCAACTCCCTGTGGAGCCTCGATGCGGGATTACAAAAGCAGGTGATGAAAGGAAAGGGGACCATTAAAACTTCTGTAAGTGATATTTTGCATACGCTTAAATTTAAAGGCCTAAGCGAGTTTGCCGGGCAGCGAACCGATTTGGTTTCCCGGTGGGAAAGCAGGCAGTTTAAATTGAATTTTGTATACCGCTTCGGTAGCAACCTTGTTAAAGCTGCCCGCCAGCGTGGTACCGGTGCAGATGATGAAATGAAAAGGGTGCAACAAAGCGGAGGCGCTGCACCAGGGATTGGTCAATAATTGGATTCACTGTTTACACAGGTGACATCTTTTTAAAAGATGTCTTCTGTATTAGTAGATGTCATCTGTATCAGTATAATCAGAAATCAGGCATAAATTAAAGGATTATGGTGGGAACAGGGAAACGATATTCTTTATTATCCGTGTTTTGGGTGGTGCTTGCCATCAACCTGTTCTTTTCCTTATTGGCAATTTTTGCTTTATCAATCCTGCAGATTCCGGAGGGAAAAGAGGCTGTAAAGGAGCTGTTAACTTTAAAAAGTCTTATCAAGCATGTGGTCGGAATTATTTGCCAAAGCATTTTTTATTACTATTTGCTTAACCATTATAACAGGTTAATGTTGGAGAAGAAAACTGCCGTATATTATATACGCTACTCCCTGCTTATGATGGCCGTGGGGTTCGCTTATCTTTTTGCTATGAATTACCTCTTTCCTCAAAAAACTACCATTAATGGTAAAACAACTACAGGGATATTAATTTTTTCCTTTGCCACATCAACCATACTATATACAGGGGTTGGTTTATTGCTGGCATATTTGAACAACCTTCGCGACGATAAGAAACAACGAAAAGTGCTGGAAGCACAAAAGTTGCAGCTTGAAGTTGATAAATCGCAGGCTAATTTCAAGTTCTTGAAGTCGCAGATCAACCCGCATTTTTTGCACAATACCCTGAATTTTTTATATGCCAAGTCATTGCCCTATTCTGCTGAATTATCTGAAGGGATCCTTACTTTATCCGATATTATGCGGTATGCGTTGAACGAAGCCTCAGGAAGCGATGATAAGGCGCCTTTAAAGGATGAGATTGAACATGTACGAAATGTAATAAAGATCAACCAACTGCGTTTCAGTAATAACCTGCACGTAAATTTTGAAGTGAATGGAGTGGTCAATGGTTTTGAAATAATTCCCTTTTTGCTGATCACGGTATTGGAAAATGCTTTTAAGCATGGCGACCTTCAAAGTATGGAACATCCGATAGAAATAAAGTTAACCATTGAGCATAATCGGTTGTATTTTTATTGCCACAACAAAAAGAAAAACGGTCCGAAAGAAATTTCCACCGGGCTTGGGCTGGATAATATCCGCAACCGCCTCGACTATGCATATGGAAATAATTACAAATTGCGCATAAAAGATGAGACTGATTCTTATACAACCGAATTAACCATTGATAAATTAACCATATATAAATTATGATCAGGTGTTTAATTGTAGATGATGAGCAACACGCAATTGATATTCTGGTACATTATGTCAATCAGACGTCTTACCTCGAACTCGTAAGCAGCACCACACATCCCGTAGAAGCGTTGCAGACCGTAGTAACTCAAAAAATCGACCTCGTTTTTCTGGATATACAAATGGCCGACCTGTCAGGGATCGATTTTGTTAAAGCCATAAATGGAAAAACGAATATAATTCTTACCACTGCATATAGCGAATTTGCAATTGAAGGCTTTGACCTCGATGTGGTCGACTATTTACTAAAACCTATCCGTTTTCCACGTTTTTTGAACGCAGTGCAAAAAGCGGTGAAAATAATTACTGAAAAGGCCGTTGATGCAGATATAAAAACTGACGAAGATTTCATCTTTGTAAAAACAGAGTCCAAAGGGAAATTATTAAAGATCAACCTTGCCGATATAGATTATATTGAAGGGATGAAAAATTATGTTGCCATATACCGCGGCGGACAAAAAACCCTTGTATATACCAATTTGAAAGACCTGTTGAATCATTTACCCGCCAGGCAATTTATCAGGATTCATAAATCTTATATCATCCCAATCAACGGGATCACCGGCATTGAAGGCAATCGTGTCTTATTAAAAAATGTTGCCGCGGAAATATTAATAGGGGATAATTATAAAGGAGACATGATGGACATCATTAAAAATAAAATGATCTCCTGATACCGGCCCTGCCCGTAGATCACCTGAAAATATTATTATACTGCCTACTGTCTTTTTTTTTAGGTAAATTACAGCTGCATTCTTCATATACAGGCACTTCAAATATGGATGATTTTTTATGAGACATATTTTGACCTTCTTCGCTTTGCAATTTTTATTGTCCCCTGGCATAACAGGGCAAACCGTGGTTTCGATAAAAATAGAAGGCGCCATCAACCCCGTTACAGCTGATTTTATACACGAATCTATCGAAAATGCGCGCAGCAAAAAAGCAGCCTGCCTGCTGATACATTTGAATACACCAGGTGGCCTTTTACAGTCTACCAGGGAAATTGTAACGGAATTACTTGAAAGTTCGGTACCGGTAGTAGTGTATGTATCACCCGAAGGAGCCCATGCAGGGTCGGCCGGGGTTTTTATTACCATGGCAGCGCATATTGCCGCCATGGCCGAAGCAACCAATATTGGTGCCGCTCATCCTGTAAACATGCAGGGCATGATGGATAGCGTTATGAGCGAAAAAGTAACAAATGACGCCGCAGCTTTTATCCGCAGTATCGCTACCAAAAGAAACCGAAACCTCGAATGGGCAGAGGATGCGGTGAGGAAAAGTCTTTCCATAACTGCTCCCGAAGCTATCCTGAAACACGTGGTGGACCTGATAGCATTCTCCGACAAGGATCTGCTGAACCAGATAGACGGGAAAGAAATTAAACTTAACACCGGGGTTGTAACGCTGCATACGAAGAATGCAACAATCGAATCATATAAGATGAGTGTATTAGACAGGCTGTTCAATATCATCAGCGATCCCAATATTGCCTACCTGATGATGATGCTTGGTTTTTTTGGAATTTTATTTGAATTCTTTAATCCCGGTGCCATACTGCCGGGTATAATAGGCGTAATCGCATTGATCTTTGCATTTTACGCTATGCGAACTTTACCCATTAATTACGCGGGGCTCGCACTGATCATTTTCGGGGTGCTGCTTTTATTACTGGAGATAAAAATCGTTAGCCATGGCATGCTCGCCATTGGCGGTATCAGTTCACTATTGCTGGGATCCATGATGTTGATAAAGGCGGGTTCTCCTTTAGAAATTGCCGCCATTTCCAGGATCCTTATCATCACTACCAGCACGGTATCGGCACTGTTCTTTCTTCTGGTGGCAGGTGCAGGATTGAAGGCACAAAAACGAAAACCGGTCACAGGGTTGGAAGCTATGACCGGCCTTACCGGGATAGCGTTGGATTCACTTGAACCTGATGGACGTGTACGCGTGCAGGGAGAAATATGGAATGCCTCATCCATCGGCGGAAATATAAATAAGGGAGAAGCAGTAAGGATAGACGCTATTAAAAAGTTCATACTGTATGTAGAGAAAGTAACCTTTTAAAATCAATATAATATGCCACAAATTCCATTTCTAACCCTGCTCATCCTCTTCTTCGCGGTCAGTATTTTGGCAAGCGCAGTAAAGATCCTGCGTGAATATGAACGCGGTGTTATTTTCCGGCTGGGACGGCTCATCGGAGGGGATGGCCTGAAGGGCCCGGGTCTGATATTGCTGATACCATTTATTGACAAGATGGTAAAAGTGAGTTTACGTACGGTTGTACTGGATGTGCCTCCACAGGATATCATCACCAGCGATAATGTATCCATAAAAGTAAACGCTGTAGTATATTTCCGTGTTTTGGAGCCCCAAAAAGCGATTGTGCAGGTGGAAAATTTCTTATTGGCCACTTCACAGATTTCACAAACTACTTTACGTAGTGTGCTCGGGCAGTCGGAGCTGGATGACCTGCTTTCACAAAGAGATGTAATTAATCATAAGCTGCAACAGATTATCGATTCACAAACCGAACCCTGGGGTATTAAAGTGTCGAATGTAGAAGTAAAACAAATTGATCTTCCACAGGAAATGCAAAGGGCGATGGCCAAACAGGCGGAGGCGGAAAGAGAACGCCGGAGCAAGGTTATTTCCGCTGAAGGTGAATTCCAGGCCTCGCAAAGATTAGCAGATGCCGCCAAGATCCTCGCCGCTGAACCGAGTGCATTAACTTTGCGATACCTGCAAACATTAAGAGAAATCGCAACGGAAAATAATTCCACCACCATATTTCCAGTCCCGATTGACCTGCTGAAGCCATTTTTAAACAGTGGAGGCAGAAAGGTAAATATTAGCGATGTTTTGGGAGATGCCCCGCAGGAATGAATTAGCTAATCTGCTAATTTGCTAATCGTAACTTGATCCAACATTAGTTTCAGTGAAGACAGGGAATTGAATTTTTTATGGTCCGGGCTGAAGTGTTACTAATCTGACTGATTAAATTGCACAAGTGTGTTTACGATTTAATTGTGTTACATTTTAAAGTTAATTTTCCGGGGTAAAGTAAAGAGTCCTTTTTTAATATATTTGGAATGTAATAAGCTTTTAAAGTCCTATAAGTAAATGTCCCATAGGGACAGTATGTGGGTAAAAAATTAAGTATGATTCGTCTATTTATCCCATAGGGACACCATGTGGGTAGAAATTAAAAATGCTTCGTCTATTTGTCCCGTAGGGAAATTATGTGGGTAGAAAACAATAATAATGTGTCCGTCTGTCCCATAGGGACAATATGTGGGTAGAAAAGAAAAATGCTTCGTCTATTTGTCCCGTAGGGATATCATGTCGGTAGATAGAATAATGATAGGGCAATCTGTCCCGTAGGGACAATATGTGGGTAGAAAAGAAAAATGCTTCGTCTATTTGTCCCGTAGGGATATCATGTCGGTAGATAGAATAATGATAGGGCAATCTGTCCCGTAGGGACAATATGTGGGTAGAAAAGAAAAATGCTTCGTCTATTTGT
>JBDTWP010000319.1:0-8340 GCA_040006615.1 Ferruginibacter sp. | reverse complement strand
GCCCTTATTTGGTAGAAGCCTTACCCGGTTTTGAGTTGTGACCTATCCCAAATAATAACCAGATATAACGCAGTATATATCTAGTGTCATGTCACACCTGAATTAACGGGTAAAGTTTTAGTAATTTTCTCCTGGCATTTTCACATGTAAATTGCCATTTTATTTTAGCTTCCTTATTATTCCGATGTGTTTGCCAGGCGTGTACTTCTTTTTTCATTGTTTCCATGTTGTCAATCCTACGATTTAAACATTGACCCATTAGTACATTTAATTCTGTTTCTGCCATGTTTAACCAACTTCCATGCTTAGGTGTATAGACAAATTCAATTTCACCCATACTATCTCTACTCCTCCAATAACCAAAAAAACAAATTACATCGCCAGGTATCTTCTATGTTTAATAGGCTTTAAGCTTACAATTTCCAAAATCAAATTGTAAGCCTCCTTCAAAAGGCAAAAATCCAATCTCTTTTAGAATTGGTACCAATTCAGTATTTCCTTCTATTGTTATTTCCATTTTTCACTGATTATATTGGTTACTGTTCAGCCGCCTGTGTTTCCGGAATATCATCTATTGGGTAGATTCTACCTCCTATTGATTGCTGTTCAGAACCTGCCTCGTCAGATACCCCACTAATATAGGTTTCTACAAACTCTTTTATTTTTATGATGATACGTTCTATGATTGATTTTCGTTCAAGTAGTTTTGGCTTTATCTGCAGCATGTTAACAATATTGTCCGGCATAGGGCTTAACCCAGTGAAAAGGTAATCACCCATTACCTTATTTAATTTTTCTGAATCTACTTTTTCATTTTCGCATAGTGCTTGAAAGGCTGCATTTTTTTCTACCTCCACATAAGAAGCAAAGGCTTCCGGTATGTCATTTACTTCAGTAATGACCGGCAGATTTTCGTCTATGAACTTTTCTATCAGTTCTTTTTTTGAACGTAATTGTATTTCGCCCGTGAGCAAATCCATGATTGCTTTTCGCTGCTGCGCCCGCTCTCTGGGATTACTTGTTTTAAGTTTTGCCAGCAACTGTAAAATATAAGCTACGTTGATTTCATCCCGGTGAATAAGTTCCAACTCAAAATCTACATCATCCAGGATGGATGTTTTTTCGGTGCCGGAGTCCTTTTTCGTCTTATCATAAATATCCAGGTATTTACTCTTATAATCTTCAAAGCTTTGCTCATCCATTTCCAGTTCTTCAAAACTGAAATCTGAAAAGCTCGTCATGATTGTTTTGATACGGATCATTTCCCGGAAAGCTTTTACAAATTCAAGCTCGGCATTTTCATCCACCAAATCATCAACGCTATCAACCGTTGGCGTTATTGCTTTTAATTTACTAACAGCGGCATTGAATTTTTCAACATAATTTTCATAGGGTTGCATTATGATTTCTTCGATGGCTTCTTTATTTGAAAACAAGGTAATGGCATCATCGGTTGCCTGTTTGAGGTTGCGGAAGCAAACAATATTACCCTGGGTTTTCATTTTACCAAAATTGCGGTTGGTACGTGAGAAGGCCTGTATAAGGCCATGATATTTCAGGTTTTTATCTACATATAATGTGTTCAGCCTTTTGGCGTCAAAACCGGTAAGGAACATATTTACCACCAACAATATATCTACGCGGTCTGCATCCTTTGCGTTTTCTCTTTCTCTTTCCTTAATTCTCTTGGAAATATCTTTTGAATAGGTATAAAATGCTTCCCCGTCTTTTGCTGAATGTTTTGTTCCAAAAATGGCGTTGTAATCCTTTATATATTCATCCAGCTTATCCCGGCTATGGCTGTTGATAGGACCGGAAATCGTAAATGGTCCATCCTCGGGGATAAATCCATTGGCATCCTTATCATCTTCATTTATGCCAAAAGTAAAGATCGTGGCGATGCGCAGGTTTTGTTCACCAGCCTGTTGTTTTGCTTTAAAAATATCGTAATACTTTATCAGGGTATTTACGCTATTTACACAGAAAATAGCGGTAAAATATTTGTTGGATGTTTTATTGTTGTGATTGGCAATGATGTAATCTGCAATTTTTTCCAGGCGCTTCGGCGCCTCCATTAACTCTGCTGTGTCAAGTGCTTCCACTTCAATATCCAGGTTGCTTTTGCTGGATTCCTTTTGCCTGTACCTGCCAATGTATTCTACGGAAAACTTTTTTACGTTTTCATCCCGGATGGCATCAGTGATGACATACTTGTGCAGGCAATCGTGAAACAATTCTTTGGTGGTGCGACGGCCCAGCATATTTTTAACCGCATTCTTTGCAAATATGGGTGTGCCGGTAAAGCCGAACATTTGCACATTGCTGAAGAATTTTTTTATCCGGGTATGCGTATCGCCAAACTGGCTGCGATGACATTCATCAAAAATAAATACTATCCTTTTGTCTTTCAGCATTTCCATTTGTGCCAGGTGCTGCTTTTTACTGATGGCAGTATTCAGCTTCTGGATAGTGGTCACTATGAGCTTTGTATCATCTGAGAATTGCCGAACGAGCATTCGGGTATCATCCGTGCCATCTACACTGCCCTTTGAAAATAAGTTAAATTCAGTTACGGTTTGGTAATCCAGGTCTTTTCTATCTACCACAAATACTACCTTATGCACTTGCGGTAGCTTCATGAGCAACTGGCTGGCTTTAAAGGAAGTAAGCGTTTTACCGGAACCGGTAGTATGCCAGATATAACCGTTCTTAATACTGTTCTTAACCCGCTCAATTATTAATTCTGTGGCATAGTACTGGTAGGGTCGGCACACCATCATTATTTTGAATGTCTCATTCAGCACTACGAATTTGGTGATCATTTTACTGAGGTGGCAGGGCTCCAAAAAAACTTGTGCAAACTCCGACAGCTGGTTAATGCGTTTATTGTCGGTATCTGACCAGCAAAATGTTTGTTCAAAATCCTGTTTGCGATTGTTTGCGTAATATTTTGTATTGACACCGTTGCTGATGATGAATAACTGTATGTAATTAAACAAGCCATAAGATGCAGCATAACTATGGCGCTGGTAGCGGTTGGTTTGGTTGAAAGCTTCCCTTAATTCCAGGCCGCGCCGCTTTAGTTCTATTTGTGCCAGCGGCAGGCCATTTATCAAAATGGTTACATCGTACCGGTTTAGGAAAATGCCTTCAATAGTTACCTGGTGGGTAACCTGGAATTGGTTCTGGCACCAATGTTCCTGGTTGATAAACTCCAGGTAGGCGGCATCGCCATTGTCTTTAAAAAAGGCGCATTTATCCCGTAGTATTTTTGCCCGCTCAAATACACCGCCTTTATTTAGCTGGTTGAGTACCTGGGCAAATTCCTTCGCAGACAATTTGATATTATTGTGCTTCTCCAGTTGTTTTTGGAGGTTGGTTATTAGGTCTGCCTCACCTTTGATGCTGACTTTATTGTAACCGAGCCCTTGTAATTGTTTTACAAGTTCAGCCTCCAGGATTGATTCGGGTTGAGGGGCCATTTTTTATTTTATTAAGGCATCAATTATTAATTAAGCTTATAAACTTTCCCCTGCCGGTTCTTCCACCATAGGCATTGGCCTTCTTATTCCACCAGGCACAACCTGGATGCGGGACATAATCAATTATAATATTTTTGAAGCTGTCTTTTTTAATGTCAGTTGAATGCTCATAGTAAAAGCTATAACAAGCTTTCGAACTTAAAAAAATTATTTTACACGGCTTGATAAGTAATGTAATAAACTTAAGTGTTTTGTAGACAACTGCATCGTCTTCCTGAGTATTTTTAATCGAAGCTCCTTTTATAAATGCTGGTTTTTGAAAGTAATTGTAAAAACTAAAAAATGGGAAGATTTGCTTTTCGTTTGACAAATAAGGAAGGTGATTGAGCAGTTCTTTTTTTATATTATAAAAAATGCTCAATGCTTTATCAATATTTCCCTTCACCATCCAGTCCGCTCTATCAACAACACCCCTGGTATCAATAGAATCTGCAAGCTCTTTATTGAACCTCTTTGAATTATTATTGTACCAATCATTTTTATAGGTTGTGTTTTTAATTTCATTCAATTTTTTGCCTGACAGGTAATGGCTCTCTCCTATAAATAAAATCTTATGTTGGCTTCCAATCCGGTTATCATTCCAATAACACCCAATAAAGGGTAGCAACTGGGGATAATTTTGAAGGTGTTTTAAGCCCTTATTTAATCGGTCATCATATTCTGTTGTGTGTAGTTTCATAGGTTTAGATATTTTAGTTTTTTAAATAAACATTTGTTGCAACAACCCTTTTTTGTATGCTTGAGTTTGTGTAATGACTTGTGATACCGAATTTATTTTGTCATCGATAGAGGTTAGGAAATTTACAATTTTCATCTGCTCCTGACCACAAGGTATATTCAGAATTATCTCTGAAAGCCTCCCGAATGAAATACTCAAAACTTTTGAGCCTTGAGCTATTGTCATTATTTGATTCCTGACCTTATACGATTTCATTAAATAGCCGCCAAAACCAATTTCCATTTTGGATATGTCGGGCCTTGCCAAAAGAGTGTGTAACCCGGAAATAGTTTTTTCCGTATTTAAATTTACAATTTCGATTGATTTACCAACGTCTGCATAATCTTCTGAGGCATCTGCAATAACTAAATCGCCTTCCCTACAGAAGCTATCTTCCGGAATATTCTGGGTCGAAATTGCCGGATTTAAAAAAGGCACCCGTTCTTTTGTTAAATCAAAGAGTACTTGAAATTTAGTGTGAATATCTCCATAGTGAATATTTCGGACTAACCCATTTTCATAATTCAAATTTTCCCTTGAATAGGAATTGGTTTTTTTAAAAGAATAAATCTCATTAAAACTCACTTCCTTCCAAGCTGGATATACATTTCCATAATCATCTTTAAACCGAACTGTTTGATTAAAGATTTGATGCATTACTCCTTTTTTGTATTGCTGCATCAGTTCTTTCTTTTTGGTTAGTTGCCGTATTTTATCATCAACTGCTGTAAGGAAGGTGGCTATTATTATTTGTTCAGGGAGGGTGGGGTAAGCAATTTCGATTCTATAAAAATCAGAATGATTTAAATCTGGAATAGTTGACGTTCCAGCCATTTTTAATATTTGAGCTTGTATTTTCTCTAATTTTAAAAAGTTATACAAATAATTCTTACACAGAAAATCAGGATATGCTACTTTGAAAAAATTGTTGTGAAACGCACCATCAACGTTTGTAACTACCATTCCGGTATTTCCTGTCCTCGTCATTAGAATGTCATCTTTTGTACAAAGAACAGAATGGGTTGGATTTTTAATATAAAATTTTTTTGCAGAACCAACTTTTAAAAATTCGTTTGTGATGTAGAAATATGAACCTGCTACTTGCTCAGTGTATCGTTCAGATATTGGTATTTGTAAGCCTTGATTGATTTTTACAACTGCCCCCAACTTCTTCACATCCCATCCTCCACTAAAGGTAGGGAACCGCAATGCCGGTATATTTTTTTGCTTTACCATAGGTTAGAAAGGAGTGGAAATTTTTAGCTGTTTACAAAAATCCGCAATGGTACTATCTGTTACCTTTATTTCCTTTTCCAAAGCAGTCAATTGACTAGAAACCAAGACCAAATCAATGGCATCTTCTGCTTCAAAAGTATCTACATAACGTGGAATATTGAGGTTAAAATCATTGGCTTTTATTTCAACTAATGTAGCCGCATAACTGTATTTATCTTTTGTAATGCGCGCTTTATAGGTATCAATTATCCCGTCAATATCTTCTTCTCTTAAATAGTTTTGATTGCCGGTTTTTTCAAAGTGCCCGCTACTATCAATAAACAATACATTGGTGGGATTTTCCCTGCATTTTTTCAACACCAAAATACAGGTGGGGATGCTGGTGCCATAAAAAATATTGGGAGGCAGGCCAATTACAGCATCTAAATAATTGCGGTCTTCAATGAGGTATTGGCGTATATGCCCTTCGGCGCCGCCCCTAAATAAAACACCATGCGGCGCCACTACCGCCATCGTACCATTATCGGCCAACTGGTGTACCATGTGCTGAATAAAAGCAAAGTCCGCTTTGGAGGCGGGGGCAAGTTTACCATACTGGCTAAACCGGTCGTCAGTCAAAAACAAGGGGCTGGCACTCCACTGTGCAGAGAAGGGTGGATTGGCAACAATGGCTTCAAAACGAAGATCGATGTGCTGGGGCCGCTGCAAGGTATCTTCCTGTTTAATGTCAAATTTTTTATAATGCACCCCATGCAGGATCATGTTCATCCGGGCAAGGTTGTAGGTAGTACGGTTTAACTCCTGTCCATAAAAATGGCCCACTTCGGTTACCTGTTTTTTTACCCTTAGCAACAGAGAGCCGGAGCCACATGTAGGATCATAGGCCGATTTTATTTTGCGCTTGCCCAGGGTAACCAGGCGGGCCAATACGGTTGAGACTTGTTGCGGTGTATAAAACTCTCCCGCCTTTTTACCAGCTCCACTGGCAAACTGGCCAATAAGGTATTCATACGCATCGCCTAATACATCGCCCTGGGCATCATTGAGCTGAAAGTTTATTTTGTCGAGATGGGAAAGCACTTTCGCGATGAGCGTATTTTTTTCTTTTACAGTACGGCCCAGTTTGGAACTGGAAAGATCCAGGTCTTCAAAAAGGTTATCAAAGTCATCCTCACTATCGGTACCCATGGTACTTGATTCAATATTTTTGAGAATCCCTGCCAGGTCTTCCAATATAAAATTTGAAGCGGCTTCTGTTTCATCATCGCTATTGGTAATACCTCTACCCGCCACCTGGCTAAACAGCTCGGAGGGTTTTAAAAAATATCCCAGCTTCACCAGGGCTTCTTCTTTGATGGCCTTTAGGTATTCTTTGCCTTGCTTTGAATCTTCCTTAATGTCTACATACAGGATATTATCTTCTTTGAGTATCAAGTCAGCATACAGGTGCATTTTTTCACTAAGGTATTTGTAGAAGATAAAACCCAGGATATAATCGCGGAATTCATCGGCATTCATTTTCCCCCGTAGGATATTGGCAATATTCCAGAGCTGCTGCTCTAATAATTTCTTTTGTTCCTCTGACATGATTTTTAAAAGCTATATATTTTATGGGCATACCAAATTGTTTACAAAGCTAACAAATGTACGCAGGCCCCCCCGGTAATTAGATTTCCGTGAATTTGGAATATTCTTATTGTATTATATGAAGAATCAGGTAAGCGTGAAGGTAATCATATAAGGGGGTAACAATGGTATTTACGGTAGTTAATTCCCTTTTCCTTAATTGATAATTAGTTGCTATTATTATCAAATTTTAGATAGAAATAAATTTGCCAACCAAATAAGGCCCCAACATTCGGTATCTCTCTTTCCATCAAAGGCCTCTTCCTGCAGCGTGCAGCCCCGGTATCGTATTTGTCGGCCAGTACCAGGTTATTTTTGTTGTAAAGGCCTTTTACAGGGAAATGGAGCGTTATGGCTAAGCTTATCATAAACAGTGACCTGGAATGAAAAATATTGAGGCCTTTTAACACAGGGTGTGTATCCCGATGATGGATCGGTATTTACACTGTACCGCTCTTTTTGCTTGCCTCCGACATTTTAACCACTTCTGAAGCGCTGCGGACACGGTTCCTGCCGTTCCGTTTCTAATAGATAACCTCACCAGGTTTGCCGGATAAATTGAAAATATCTCTTGTTATTGCCATATAAAAATTGTATTTTAGTGTTAGCAATAATTAGGCATCGTATTACGATAATTACATATTTTTTAAGGAATTATTCAAAAAACAGGGTAATTTCTCAAAATAAAGCCCACTTCCAGTCCACGTTTACCCATTACAAGTCCACATCATCCCCATGTCTTCTGCACGATTTCGCCACGTTTAGTCCACCGCTGTCACTGGCCTCCCCCTAGTCTCTCCCTGGTCTCCCCCGGGCTTTCTACTGATTTTCTTAATAAATGTATCATACACCTCCTTTTCTACCTTTGTTGTTCTTTCACCCCTCAATTATTATAAATCAACTATCTCAGTGCACCGGTGTACCCTGGTACGGAAATTGAAATTGTACATTTGAAGACAGGCCAAAGTTGTGTCCAAACGGTAACTCTATTGGAGAGGGGTTAGAGGTGAGAGGTACTAATTAGGAAAAAAATTATCAATTATCAATTATCAATTAAAAATTATCACTGCCAGAGAACTCTTGTAGCCTAAAAACGATCGGCAGCAGGACTCCCCTTCTTAGGAAGCGAAAACATTTTATCCGTTATCATATCACTCCGTATAATGGCGAGTCCTCTGTGACAGCAGAGAAAAGGTGTAACTTCCTGATATTGAACTC
>JBDTWP010000318.1:0-8361 GCA_040006615.1 Ferruginibacter sp. | reverse complement strand
GAAGTCGAAAAATGAGCGAAGTCGAAAAATGAGCGAAGTCGAAAAATGAGCGAAGCCGAAAAACGAGTAAGTCTAAAAGTGGTAATAATGGATTATTTTGCACCCATGCTTTACAACACGCGCCAGGAAGCCTATTATGTGTATATAATTCTATGCAATGACGGTAGCTTTTATACCGGTCTTACTGATGATTTAATAAAAAGATTTGAAGAGCATTCCAATGGAGTTTATGAAAATTGTTACACTATTAAACGTAGGCCACTAGTATTAAAATATTATGAAACAATCCCATTTTTAAAAGAAGCAAGAGAAAGAGAATTACAACTTAAAGGCTGGTCGAGAGCAAAGAAAGAAGCACTGATACAGGGAAATTTTCACAAGCTTCAATTACTTTCGCAATGCAATAATTTATCACACCATAAATATAGAGATTTGGAAAAAGGTCTCGACTCCGCTCGACCCGTAAAAAACCCTTCGACTCCGCTCAGGGCAGGAATACTTGGCGGGGGCCAATTGGGCAGAATGCTCCTCCAGGCTGCGGCTAATTACCCCGTAGAAACTTTTGTTATGGAGAAAGACGGGGAATGCCCTGCTGCGCATCTCTGTCATCATTTCATTAAAGGCGATATCACCAATTTTGACGACGTCTATAATTTTGGAAAAGGCCTTGACGCGCTTACCATAGAAATAGAAAGTGTAAATGAAGATGCGCTTGAAAAGCTGGAGAATGAAGGTGTTAAAATCTATCCGCAACCGCCCGCCTTAAGAATCATAAAAGATAAAATATTACAAAAGCAGTTTTATAAAGACCACGAAATTCCCACCAGTGAATTTATCATTACGCAAAATCTATCGGCATTAAGACAGGCAGAAGGATTTTTACCTGCGGTACATAAATTGGGTAAGGGGGGGTATGACGGAAGAGGAGTACAAATCATGAAAAACAAAGAAGACATTGAAAAAGGATTTGACGCGCCTTCCGTACTGGAAAAAATGGTAAATATCAAAAAGGAAATTGCCGTGATTGTGGCGGTGAACGACAGAAGAGAAACCACCGTATATCCTGCGGTAGATATGCTTTTTGATCAAAGGTTAAACTTGCTGGAATACCAGGTAAGCCCCGCTGACCTGCCCGAAAAATTATTGTGGAAAGTAGAAGCCATAGCAATGAAGGTGGTAAAAGATTTGAATAGTGCCGGGATATTCGCGGTGGAACTTTTTGTGGATATCAATGACAATGTTTTTGTAAATGAAACGGCCCCAAGGGTGCATAATAGCGGCCATCATACCATTGAAGCCAGTTATTCTTCCCAGTTTGATATGTTGTGGAGAATAATGCTGGGTTTTCCATTAGGAAGCACAGAACATATATTGCCTGCAGCCATTGTGAACCTGGTGGGTGCGGATGGGTTTTCCGGCGCTGTTCATTATGAAGGGTTATATGAGATATTACAAATAGAAAATGTTTTTGTACATATTTACGGTAAAAAGGAGACCAGGCCCGGCCGCAAAATGGGGCATATTACCATTGTCAGTAAAGAAAGGCAGGAACTGATTCACCAGGCAAACCGGATAAAACATACTGTGAGGGTGGTTAGCCGGTAACGTCGGATATGGAAAGCAGGATGTATGAATGGCTTTTTTGAAACAGCTTTGATTGAATAAAAATACTTTTTTTACATGAAACAGTTGAATTTTATTCTCACAATTTCACTTACCCTTTTTGCCTGCAACCAACCCGCCGGCAACATGAAGGTTTTGCAAAATCGTATTGACAGTTTGGAAAACAAACTTGCCCGCACGTACAAGCCTGGTTTCGGTGAATTTATGAGTAATATCCAGGTTCATCATGCCAAACTTTGGTTTGCCGGACAAAATCAAAATTGGAAACTTGCTGACTTTGAAATAAATGAAATCAAAGAATCCTTAACGGGGATTCAGCAATATTGTACAGACCGGCCGGAATCAAAGTCCATAGGAATGATTGACCATCCCATGGATAGTATGAGTAATGCAATTCGCCAAAAAGATCCCATATTATTTAAAACCGGTTTTATGCTACTGACTGCCACCTGCAACAATTGCCATAAGGAAACCAATCATGAATTCAATGTTATAAAAATTCCTGACAACCCGCCTTTCACTAACCAGGAATTTAAAGTTAATAATTTTCAATAGAATGCTTTGTATTCGCGTGAACCTGGCACGGTTAATAACCATGAAACAATGAACTATCAATCATCAACCTTCAACTTTCAACCATTAACTTACCTATAATCCCAATTGATTCCCCAGCCGTTTCAATTCTATTTCCGCAAACTTAGCTGCATAGTTTAAATTGACCAGTCTGAAACCGGATTCTTCAAAACTTTGCTGGGCATTTCTTACATCTACAATGGTGGCCTGTTTAAACTGAAAACGCTTTAGTACCAGTTCCAGCAATTGGGCTGATAATGTATAATTCTGTTGTTCGGTTTCCAATTGTTTTAACGTGGAAGTATAGGATTGATAGTATTTTACTACCTGCGAACTATAGTCCCTGATCAATACCTTCTTATTCAGTTCAGCATTGCGTATATTGATCTCCGCTACTTTTTGCTGTCTCCTGAAAAGAGAACCATTGTAAATTGGAATGCCTACAGTAAGGCCAACGGATGGCCCATAACCCTGGTTTAGTAATAGTTGCCCGGCGGCAGCCTGGTTGCGGTTGAAATTGTATCCTGTTGTTGCCCGAAGGGAGGGATACCTTAGTGCAGCGGTTTCCTTTACGATCAGTTCATTGATCCTTACCTGGTCTTCCGATGCGATGATATCGGGGTTCTGATGAAGGCTATTCAGCACCAGGTCCAGGTTAATCGCTTTATCCACCAGGATCGTATCATTTATGGTGATCACAGAATCGGGTCTCAATGTAAGCAGACGAAGGAGTTCCGTTTTAGACTGGTCAATTATTAACTGTTGGGAAAGTTGTGCCTGCAGTAACGCATTCAGATCAATCCGGGCCTGAAAAAGGTCGGCATTATTGGCCATGCCAGCCTGCTGCCTGGTTTGCACTATTTCCAGTTGTTGCCTGGAAGCATCAATGGATCTTTCGATGGTTTTTAAATAACTCTGCTGGCGGACAATATCATAATATCCAGACATTACCCTACCGATAATATTCTGAATTTGCGCATTAAGCAGTTCCCGGCTCTGCTTTTGCAATTGTGCAAGCCTGCTTTTGGTAGCCAATACCCTGTTGCCGTTATAAAGTAATATACTGAGGGAAAGATTGGCGTTTAAATTATTGGTAGCAGCCGCATTCCTGCTGATTGAAACACCTGTGTTCAGCTTTTGGTGGATCGTGGAGGCTTGCTCATTGTTTGTTACGGAAGCGGTAACAAGTGGCAGTCCGCCTGCAACACCTGAACTATTCAATATGGTATTGATTTCTTCCGAATTTTTAGCTAATTGAATATCCAGGCTGTTTTTCAAGGCGATATTAACGGCAGCGGGCAAACTCAGCATATCCTGAGCTTTGCCAGCCACCTGTAAGAATAATAATAAAAAATATAATATCGATTTTGTCATCCTGTTTTTTGTAGTGTTTAGTTATTTTATAGCTCAGTTATTTGTCGTTTATAGTTTATTCATTGGGGTTCATGTTTCATAGTTGATGGTTCATAGAAAAGCACATGTTATTAACCATCAACTTGTATGAAAACTTCAACCTTCTACCTTGAACCTTAAACCTCGAACCATCAACCTTAAACCACTTCCGCCTTATGCTTGCCGGATAAAAATGTATAGATAGCCGGTATAATAAACAAAGTCAGTATCAGCGAAAATAGTATACCCCCCACTACTACAATTCCCAATGGCACACGGCTGGAGGCGGATGCGCCCAGGCCCAGGGCAATGGGTAAAGCACCCAATGAAGTTGCAAGACTCGTCATTAAGATGGGACGTAAACGCTGTTGTGACGCCTGCATCACTGCCTGCAATTTATCCAGGCCCTGCGCTCTTTTTTTATTTGCGAATTCCACAATTAATATCCCGTTTTTCGTAACCAGTCCTATCAGCATGATCATTCCAATTTCAGAAAAGATATTTAAAGTCTGGCCAAATAAAAAGAGGCTCAGCAGGGCCCCAGCCATTGCAAGGGGAACGGTGAGCATGATAATTAGAGGATCCACAAAACTTTCAAACTGCGCTGCCAGGATGAGGTAAATCAGCATCAAAGCCAATGCAAATGCGAAAGCGATATTGGACGAACTTTCCGCATAATCTCTTGACGGGCCGGTCAATGAAGTCTGGTAAGTTTCATCGAGTAATTTTTTCCCAATGGCATCCATTGCCTTTACGCCATCCCCAATCGTTTTACCATCGGCCAAGGAGGCTGAAATGGTGGCTGCTTTATAGCGGTTATAATGAAATAATGTGGCAGGGCTGCTGCTTTCTTCCAATTTTATTACAGCACTGACCGGTATATTCTCCCCCTTGTTATTACGAACAAATAGTTTGGTGATATCCCCCGGTTGGGTGCGGTCGCTCCTTTCCACCTGGGCTATAACCGAATACTGGTAACCATTCATAATAAAATAAGCCAGCCTTCCGCCACTGAAAGCAGATTGAAGGGCCGATACCACATCCTGCGATGATAAGCCCAGGTCCTTTACTTTTATTCGGTCCAATGTGAGCTCGACTTCCGGTTTATTGAACTTCAGGTTTACATCTACGTTTGCAAATGTCTTGTCCTTTCTCGCTTCATCTAAAAATTTCGGTATCACTTCCCTTATTTTATCCAGGTCCTGATTTTGTAAAACATACTGAACAGGTAAACCACCCCTTGAACCCGCACCTACCGCGATGGTTTGTTCCTGTATACCAAATATCCTGGCATCATTGAACCGTTGCAATTTATTTTGCAGATCGCTTGCTATTGCGGCCTGTGACCTTTGCCGCATGGAAGGATCTACCAGCCCCAACCTCGGCTGAGAACTGTTTATAGCGCCGGTGGGGGTTCTTGCGAATACAAAATCTCTTTCCGGTACGGAATCATACAGGTAGTTACTGATTTCGTCAGATATTTTCAGCATGCTGCCGTAACTAGTACCTTCCGCCGCGCTAACGGTAAAGCGTATGCTACTTCTATCTTCAAGAGGGGCTATTTCGGTTTGCAGGCTTGTAATAATAAGCGCTATTATAGCGCCACAGGCGGCCACTACCGCCCAGGCAACCCATCTTACCCGCAGAAAGCCTTTTAACCAACGCAGGTATCCATTTTCCATCCCGGTAAAAAAAGGCTCCGTCTTCATATAAAATTTACCATGACCTGCCTTTTTCCTGTTCAGTACTACATTTAATACAGGCGTAATGGTGAGTGATACCAGCGCTGATATTAAAACGGCGGCAGCCAGTGTTACTCCAAATTCCCTGAATAGCCGGCCCACAAATCCTTCTAAAAATATAACCGGTAAAAAAACGACCGCCAGTGTGAGGGAGGTAGAAATTACCGCGAAAAATATCTCTTTACTTCCTTCTACTGCAGCCTGGCGGATCGGCATACCCTTTTCAAATTTGCTGAAAATATTTTCTGTTACCACTATCCCGTCATCCACTACCAGCCCTGTGGCCAACACTATTCCCAATAGGGTTAATACATTAATTGAAAACCCTGAAAAGTACATGACGAAAAAAGTAGCCACCAAAGAAATAGGAATGTCAATCAGGGGACGGATGGCAATCAACCAGTCCCTGAAAAAGAAAAAGATAACCAATACCACCAGTGTAAATGAGATCATCAGGGTATCCTTTACTTCATTAATCGATTTCCGGATATTGGTAGTATTATCCAGTAATACGTTCATTTCTATGTCCGACTTATTTGATTTTTTTATAGCTTCGAGCTTCTTGTTAAAATCATCGGCAATCTGGATATTATTGGCGCCTGGCTGAGGTATCAATACTACACCTACGGCATTTACTCCATTGTACTTCCAGCTCTGCTCCAGGTTTTCAGGCCCTATTTCAACCCTGGCCACATTACCCAGCCTAAGTATACCTGCACTATCAGAACGTATGATCAGGTCGCGGAAATCCTTTTCTGAGGTAAGCCTTCCCAAAGTTTTAATGGTAAGTTCTGTATTATTTCCATAAATTTTGCCGGGCGGTAAATCAATATTTTCGCTGTTTAGTGCGGTTCTTATATCAGAAAATGAAATACTTTGCGAAGTCATTTTATCCGGATCAATCCAGATGCGCATAGCAATTCGCTTTTCTCCAAAAATATTGATCGAGCTTACCTGGCTGATGGTTTGAAATTGCGGCTGCAATACATTTTCTGCATAGTCGCTTAACTCCAGCAAGCCCTTGGTCCTGCTTTGTACGGCAAGAATCAAAATGAAATCACTGTTGGCATCAGACTTGGTAACAACGGGTGGTGCGTCAATATCCTGGGGTAAACTTCTGCTTGCCTGCCCCACTTTATCACGAACATCACTTGCGGCAGCTTCCAGGTCTACGCTTAATTCAAATTCAACTGTTATGTTGCTATTGCCCAATGTACTGGATGAATTAATCGTTCTGATACCCGGGATACCATTGATTTGTTTTTCCAATGGCTCTGTTACCTGGCTTTCCATTATATCAGGATTGGCACCCGTATACGATGTCCTGATGTTAATTATTGCCGGATCAATTGCCGGGTAATCACGCACTGCCAGGAAGGTATATCCTACCACCCCAAACAAAATTATCATCAGGTTTAATACAGTAGCAAAAACCGGTCGCTTTAACGAAAATTCGGAAATATTCATTCAATCAAATAGTGATATTAATTTTTTGAATCAACGGTTAATTTATTCATCAACAATTATTTTGCACCTGTACTATCTATTAACCCTGATAATTTTTTCACTTCCCTGACACTCAAAACTCCTTTGGGTCTTGCAAATAATACACCCGTTACCACAATTGAATCTCCAACATTAATGCCTTTCGTTACTTCCACCGTATTAGCTTCCCTTATACCTGTTTGCACATTTACAAAACTGGCTTTCCCGTTTTTAACCAGGATTACCTGGTTGTTCTTATCATCCGGAATAATACAATTGGCGGGCACTTTTATGGAAGATCTTCCTTTTCCGGCATCGATGTAAACTTTTACAAATGCCCCGGGGTTAGCCATGGCTCCTTTTAACAATGCCCTGACTTTTAGATTGCGCGTGTCTGTATTAGCGCCAGGTTCGGTCGCTATAATCATGGCCCTGCTTTTTTCCCTGGTCATTGCATCCACTTCCACCTCAACAAAGCCTCCGGTTTTTATAGCATTTCCATACATTTCCGGTAAAGTGAAATCTATCTTTACCGCGCTTGTTTGTTGTAAGGTAGCAATGATGGTGGCAGGGGTTACATATGCGCCGGGGCTTACCTGTCTTAAGCCCGCCACCCCGCTAAATGGAGCCCTGACTACGGTTTTATCAACCAAGGTCCGCGTATAAACAATATCAGCCTTTAAAGTATTTACCTGGTTGAATGCAACATCATAGTCAGCCTGGTTGAGCCCGTTCACATCCAGCAATTGTTTTAAACGGTCCACAGTTTTTTGGGCAAGATCCAATTGTACTTCACTTCTTGCAATCTGCGCCAACAGGTCAGCATCATTGACCCGGGCCACCACCGTTCCCTTTGCTAAATATTTGCCTTCAGGCAGATTTAAATAAATAAGCCTTCCGCTCACCTCGGGACGAAGCTGCACATACTCATTGGCAATTACTGTTCCATTAGCTTCAATGATATTGCTGGTAGTTACCTTTTCCGCTATTATCACGTCCACCATAACGGGGGTATTGGCTTTAGGTGAATTAGTGGATGCTTTAGATTTGCTTTCACAACGGCCAAAGAGAAAAACCAGTAACATTAAATAGAAAATATGTGAAAGCCTATTAAAAAAATTGTGCATTTTATTCAACATTATTAATAAAGTAACATCAAATATAGGAAGTTTTAAGGGATGCGCCATTCGAACGGGCGCATTCCAAATTGTGGCTCCGTAGTCAAAAAGCTTTAAAGTGTTGCCGACCAATGCAAGCGCTCTGTAAACAATTAAAACTTACTAAAGGTTGGCTACCCCGGGCTACAATAAATAATACACTCCATTTGGAAAATTAGTAAACTATGCGGTTTAAATATTATGGAGCATTACTTTATTAGAAGCTATTTTAATCCGGAACAATCGGTCCCGTAAAAAATAAATCTTAAAAAATATAGCCGGCAGGATTTACAATTTTTGCCTTTCTTTACATAAAATTAAAAAGCATGAATCCACTTGTCGGAATTATAATGGGCAGCGAAAGCGACCTGGAAATTATGAAAGGTGCG
>JBDTWP010000317.1:0-8368 GCA_040006615.1 Ferruginibacter sp. | reverse complement strand
AATGATAACTTTCTTATTAAACCCACCATCTTCATTTACATCAAATTCCTGGCATTTTTCCAGGTAATTATATAGGCGCGGATTCATACCGGCAGAAAAAACAATGGATGAATTTAGTAAATCACTTTTTGCAAACCCTCTTAAGGCAGCAACAGCATCCGAACCATCTTCTATTAACTCCCCCTGCTTATTAAAATTATTCCTGTCCGTTTTAGTCATTACATTCACATCTATATTGCCAGGTACTATCTGTGTTCGTAAATAAGAAGCCAGTTTTTCCTTTTCAGGCTTATTGTCCGAAGACATCATTTGCAGGTACAGCTTTTTTAGTTTACTCTCGTCAGGCAACATTTCAAAATATTGAACGATTTCAGCACCTGTTTCAAAGGCAGACTTTTTTAGTTTCTCCACCTGGGATTGCACAATAGTATTTACAAGGTTCAAATAATCGGTAATTCTTTTCGCCCGGTAATCCTTTTCACTGGTATCGATTGGATGATAGGGCTGGTTGATTGTTGGATAATAATGACTTCTCATCATTTCAATTAACCTGTCTTCTATAATAGATATAACAGAAGAAATACCAAACCGGGCTACTTTAATCGGGGAATCAACAGTAAAAGCCAACCCCATAACAGGGATATGAAATTTGTGTTGTTGAAGACTTGTCATGATTTTTTATTTATACTATATTTACAATTTCCTTTAGGTATTTTGTAGCGAAATTACCGGTGAGCGCTACATTCTGCAATCAGATTAAATTACCCGGCCAGTATCGCATCATACCTAAATAGCTTTACTGAATGTGTTTGATACCCTGTCATTTCTCCAAAGCCGTGCATCTATTGCAGCACTAATGTTTCTGATAAACGATTTTCCCTCATCCGTAACATGAATATTTTTTTCATCCATAGTTACGAGGCCGTCCGCTTCCAGTGCCTGCAACCTGGAAAACACGCTACCTAAAAAATCCGGGGCTAATAATTTACTATCAAGTCTGGTATTATTTTCACACATCAATTCCAGTATTTTTTTCCGGATAATAATATCCTCATCACTCAGCAGATGGCCATTCACCAGTGGCAATATTCCCTTGTTAATTTTTGCTTCATAATCTTCCACCACTTTTTCGTTTTGAGCAAACGCATTCCACGAATCACTGATACTTGAAACACCAAGCCCTATGATCAATTTTGATTTTGTGGTTGTATAGCCCATAAAATTGCGATGGAGATTGCCACTTGCCGCTGCTGTAAATAACTTATCATCAGGCAAAGCAAAGTGGTCCATTCCAATACTTACAAAGCCGGCTTCTTCAAGCATTTGTTTCCCGGTACAATACATTTCCCATTTTTGAGCAGCAGCCGGAAGGTCTTCTTCTGTATACCGTCGTTGACCTTTGCTTTTCCAGGGCACATGGGCATACGAATAAAAAGCAATCCGGTCAGGCTCAAGGCTCCTGACCTTTTTAATGGAATATTTCACGCTATCCGTTGTTTGAAGCGGAAGCCCATAGATTAAATCAAAATTGATGCTCTTGTATTTGTATTTTCTTGCCCAATCAACCACTTCTTTTGTCCGCTCAAATGACTGAATCCGGTTTATTACATATTGTACTTCCGGATCAAAATCCTGCACCCCCAAACTGATCCTGTTAAAGCCTGCGGCAGCAAGTTTTTCGATATGCTCCTCCGTGGTATAATTCGGATGTACTTCGAGACTGAATTCATGGTTATCATTTATAATGGCATCTTTTGTAATTCCATTTATAAGCTCAACCAGGTTACCTGCACTGAAAAAAGTGGGGGTACCTCCTCCAAGATGAATTTCCTTAATTACTGGTGCCGCCGGTAACAGGGAGCGATATATGCCCCACTCTTTTAACACAGCCATTATATAAGGATCCTCTACTCCGTGGTTTTTTGTGATCCGTTTATTACAAGCACAGAAAGTACATAGATTTTCACAAAAAGGAAGGTGTATATAAATACACAATTCGCCATTCGCCGCCTTAAATGTTTCAATTACAGACTGCTTCCACTTAAATTCATCAATGGTAGAAAAGTCCCAATACGGAACAGTCGGGTAACTCGTGTACCGCGGAGTCGGGACATCATATTTTTGTAATAAAGTTATTATTGAAGTACTCATATAAAAAAATTTACCCGGAAGATAGCTGCTTAACTATCCAAACAAATAAGTTAACCTTTTATTTACGGGTTCACATAAATCAATAATTTTTTTGTTCCTGGATAATGTTTCAATGAAGTCTCCTGCATTCCTATTATTATCATACATATAGGCAGGGGTATGTAGATGAATGTCTGAATAACCCCCTATCTACAATCCTTAAATACCTGTTTCTCATCAATTGCTTCCACTATATTCACAACGGGGCACTTTACCCCTGCTTAGTAAACTGAGGACGCCTGCAATTTAGCAGCAAAAAAATAATTAACGGGTGATCGCAATCATATTGTACCATGCTTTTAGGCATAACGAAACATGTACCGGGTATCTGTTCTACGTGTTTTTACTAAGTTTTGGTCATCGCTGCCATCGTTTTTCTTATTTAGGAAAAATGTATGCATTTTACGGGATATATGATCATGATGTAAAACGAATAAATGTCAAAGAATTTCGGGTGAATTCCAAATAGCAGCTCCGTATTGAAGTTGTGGTCGCTAAAGATGCCAAATACGGCTCTTTGCCCCACCTCCGCCTCAGCAGGAAGCGAACTTTAATATACGCCTGAACTGGATGTTAGTTATTCAGATAATGAATTTATCACTAGATTCGGCACGTGCTTTGATCAATGCCTCTTAAATCCATTTTATGGAATCAGAAATAATTTCCAAAGTATTAATTGATTTGACCCGATTATTGGCCGAGGATCAGTTTCCTCATTCAATAAGTTACCAGTTTGAAAAAATAGCAGTGGTAATAGACAAAGAAAATTTGCATATTGAAAAGATAGATTGTAAAGAATATTATGAAGATGGAGAGCTGTCCCTGATCCTTTTAATGAAAAATGAAGCCCTGGCAAATGCTCAGTTTGAACAGGCCTCGAAATTCCTTTTTATTGAAAAAGAATTACTGGCAGAAAAAGGCGATACCGGATATACCCAATTAAAAACGGAGCCTTTCTTTTTTGAAAACAGAGGCAACCGTGTCATTTTTCATTTTAACAGAAGAAAAGAGAACCAGCGGCTGATCGCCAATTTGATCGAGGGATACAACCTGGTACATAAAAATCCTAATACCCACAAGATGTATAATGCTGACTATTTCGGGGTAAAGCTGGATTCTGCAGTTACCCTGTCATAATCAATTGTAATCCCTGACCTCCATAAATCGATAAGGGTCAATCGACATATATTTATTAACCCCTGTTGGAAATTCGCTCATTTCAAGCGCAAAAAAACGGTTCGCTTCCCTTACCTGCCAGAGATACAAATTTTCCGCGGGATCAGTAAACATGAATACTTCCGGAAGCATTTCCTTTAGCAAACCATTCCAGCAGGCGTCTTTTAATTTTTCATTTCCCCGAAGATTACCTGGGTTGACAGGCTCTTCCGTGTCGCTGTATTGACTGGACGCGAACCAGGTACCTGTCATTAATAAAACTTCCTGTTGTGTAGAATTATTCTTCATATTCAAAGCTTTTAGATTGCTTGTCTATTAGACGAAACAATTGACTGCATAGCAACAAATAACATTCGGAATTTATTGTTAAATATAGTATTGGGGGCTTTTAGTGCCAGTACCAGGCAGGACAGGAGATAATATCTTAATTAAGCTCTTTCAATCCCGGGCGCTACAGACTGCACATTACATAAACAGCAATATTTAGAATGAGACCAGGTTTAGTTGGGCTTTTTGAACGCTTCATCCGATAGCATGGATTTATTAAACAGGTAATATTTACCGTCTGTTTTATTACGCCAGTAACGATGACCCTGGAGGTCGTAGTAAAACCTGCCATCCACACTTTTACTGGCATATTTATCATTCACTACAATAACTTTAGGTGTTGATTCCCTTGGTTTTCTTTTTACCGCAGGCTTGTTTACCATTACAGAATCGGCCTTTATTTCTACCAGTGAAGTATCGGCCCGAATATCACTAACCAGTTTTAAGGTATCAGTTATTTTATCAGTGTTTATTACTGAACGGGAAGGCTGAGTCTTTTTACTACAGCTTTCAACAGCAACCATAACAATAATGCTAACTATCACCAGGGAAATTTTACTCATTCTCTTTCCATTTCAATCTTTATGTCAACAACTTTACCAAAAAATGTTAAACCTGGCCTCAGAATTACTATTTTAGCCGCCTTGATTGCGCCGGAAAAGAAGGATATTTAAATTTTTCCAATGTTGTTTTATTCGTCCGAAACATAGTGCAGGCAGGCCCCTGCTATTATTCGTTCCCATTTTTGCAGCCCATTTCAGTTTGGAAAAATAATTCAAAAAATGAATCCACTGTTGCCGTCAAATATGCTGGTACCAACCTGCGATCCTTTCTTGATTTTTAAAACCGGCTTCTGAAGATTGAGGATTTATTTGCCTGACTACATCATGTGGGAAATTAATTTCCCCGCTGTTCATTCCGGCTCTTCCACGAAATAACGAAACCATTTTGAGGGGGCCCAGTCAGCATTCACACCTATGAGGACTATGTTCAATAGATATAAATATTTCTCCTGAATGACTGGGGGCTTGCATAAGTCTATTAGCACATTTCAGGTAAGTTGCTACCAGGTTATTTCTTCAATCCTGCAATTATATTGATAGTAAGCGCTACCACGAACGTATTAAGCGCAAATGCCAGTAAACCATGTGCCAGTGCTGTTTTCCTGATCCTAGGGGAGCTAATCTCCACATCCGAAACCTGGAATGTCATACCGATTACAAAAGCGAAATAAGCAAAGTCAAGATAATCCGGATCTTTATCTCCAGGAAAATCCAGGGCCGCACTACCGGGGGAATCATCTTTTCCTTCTTCATAATACATATGCGCATAGTGAAAAGTGAAAATCGTATGCACCATTACCCAGGATAACATCATGCCTGCAATTGATAAAATTACCACAATTACTTCCTGGTCAGGCGATTGATCTTTTGCGATTATTAACAGTAAAACGGTAAACATGCTGGCAAAAGAACTTATTAAGATGCTGATCATAACAAAGAGCTTGCTTCCGTCCTCTTTATTTGCCAGTTTTATGATTTCAGCAACGGGACGGGTAAAAAAAACGATCCAGCTGGTAATGATAAATGAAAATGCAAATGCATCCCAAAGAAAAATAATGGTTAATACCCAGTTTAAATGACTCTTTTGAATGGATAAAAAAGTAATCAGCGAAATTCCAAGACTCAACAGTATACGCTGTATAGGATGCATTCGTAAAAATAAATTACCCGGCTTTTTATTTTTTAAAGAAGGAGTCATACTAAATGTGTTTAACAGGGAGGTTTCACCTGGAAATATACATTATATTTTGTTTCCATGGTTTCTTCATTCAGTGGTAAGGTTCTTAAACAGATCCTCTTCATACCTGCAGCTACATTAACGATGCCATACCAACCCCGGGATGAGAACGAAAATTTCATTATTAAACAGTTGGCAAGGCAACTTTGTAGCATATAGCCCGGTGCCGATTTAACCCGTAGTCTTTCAATTTAAATTTTAAAGTAATACTAAAGATCAAAATAAAAACTAAATTCGCAATTGAAAATGGTGTTCAATAAGCGGCAATAGCTCAGTTGGTAGAGCATTAGCTTCCCAAGCTAAGGGCCGAGGGTTCGAATCCCTTTTGCCGCTCCCTTTGAAACCTTCTCTCATAGTGGATTTGTTGCACTTACATTCAGTACTTTTTCAAAGACCTGTCTTTAAGGTCATATTAGGTTGAAGAGTGTGAACAATAGTTTGCCAAAAGTGACTGGATTAATTTTCATTTTTTCCAGGATTAAATTGCCCGGCTTTAATTTAATTTAACAATTAATTTCCTCAGTTCGTCTATCTGCTGCTGCTGTGAATCAAAATTCCTTTGCAGCTGGTCTGCCTTCTCTTTCAGCAGATCATTGCTATTCTGCTGTACTTGAATCTGTTTCTGCTGCTGTAGGATATATAGTGTCAGTTCCTCCACCTTCTCCAGCAATTTTACATTCATAGATGCCAGTTCAACCCCGTTTCCAGCTACCTCTTCAGCTGATGGAATATTGGGTAAATGTTTGTTGGCTTTAATAAAGTTGTCAAGTTCGGCAAGAGGTTTCAAACGATAGTTATCCGCAAAAACATAATCAGCCCAATTGCTGCCTAATGCAACTCTGATACTGTCAGCCAAAATACCACCTAACACATTTAGGGTGCGTGTTCCTTTAAAGCTGTACCCGTTGGGTTGCTGGTTACCCAGCAATATCTGACCGGAGGACATATCACCAAAGATGATAGTCTTATTAGAGTCGTTCCCGATATACAATTTATTATCTCCGGTTTCATAATAACCAGTTCTTTTTCCAAGGTAGATATTGCTGCTACCAATGTTGCTATACCCCGCCGAATCTCCAATTGCGACATTATTATTACCAGTGGAGTTGAAAAGAAGCGAATTACCTCCGCTAACAGTATTGTAACTTCCTGTAGAGTTGAAATAAAGTGCATGATACCCATTGGCGATGTTATAACTTCCGAATGCGTTGCTATTAAAGGAGTAAAGCGCCTCATACCCGTTGGCTATGTTGAAGTTCCCCGTTGTATTACCAAAAAGCGCATTGTATCCGTTGGCAATGTTGAAATTTCCCGTAGAGTTGGAATAAAGCGCACCGTATCCGTTCGCAATATTGTTGTCGCCCGAGATATTGAATAAAAGTGCACGGTAACCAGTTGCGATGTTGAAACTTCCGGTTGAATTACTATAAAGTGCCTCGGATCCATTAGCAGTATTAAAATTTCCTGAAGTATTAAAATAAAGCGCTTCGGATCCATTGGCCGTGTTACCACTTCCGGTAGTATTGGCCAGAAGCGTACTGGATCCATTGGCTGTGTTATTATTGCCTTGTGTGTTCCACCCAAGTGCCGATGAACCATGGGCGGTGTTACCATCACCCGTAATGTTGTTATAAAGAGCCCCGGTTCCTGTTGCGGTATTTTGAAGACCGGTAGTATTGGAATAAAGTGCCTGTGCTCCAGTGGCGGTGTTGTAACCACCAGCAGTGTTTTTGGACAGCGCTTGTACACCACTTGCCGTGTTGTAGTTGCCCGTACTTATTTTGAGTGCTTCGAATCCAAAAGCTGCGCTGTAAGTACCCCCAATTGGTATAGTGTTAGCATTATAGGAGGTATTAACCTGAGCAATTACTCCTAAAGATACTGTAAAAGTCACCGTGAAAATTATGATTACTTTTTTCATACATTTGATTTAAAGGTTTTTAAAAAGAGTTCTTAAAAGTACTAAATGCAATGTTAGGATGCAATACCACAGAATTTAGAAATTAAGGGAATAGATTCCCAATTTATGGACCGGGGGTTTGAATCCCTTTTCAGGCGAAATCATCATTATTAAAAACCGGTTAAGTATAAAATCATTGCAAGCGAATGCAATTAAAAATTACAACATGGAAACAAATTGCTTCAATTAATATACATTGCAATCCTATTCAAAATCTACCGCACAAAAAACCCAATTAACTTTGATTAAAAAGACTTCAACCGTTGCCATCATTGGCGGTGGTCCTTCAGGTTGTACCCTGGCCATTTTACTAAAAAGAAAAGGTTATAAAGTTGGAATATTTTACCTCGAAAACCGGCCTGAAATAATCGTAGGAGAATCACTGGTACCAGCAATCATTCCCATGTTATGCGAATTAGGTATTGAAGAAGAAGTGAAATCTTACAGTACCTATAAACCTGGCGCTTCCGTGTGGGTAAGTAAAGATGAAGAAGCTACTGCCCCTTTTATCCTGGGTGGTGGCAGTCTTCCTCCCTATGCATATAATGTACCGCGAAAAAGGTTTGATAAAACAATTTTCGACCTTGCCAAACGAGAAGGGGTAAAGTTTTTTAATAAGGTTGCCAGGCTGGAAAGGGTTGGAAAGACAGATGAATTAAATTTAAGCGATGATACAATAGTAGCCATTGGTAATTATTTTGGAGGACAACCTGACCTGCTGGTAGATGCCAGCGGTCGTTCCCGTACCATTTCCCGCTTATTGGATTTACCCACAAAAATGGGAAACAGGAAAGATGTCGCAATATTTGCTCACCTTACCGGAGCAGAAGAAATTGAGCCTTGTAATATTCATTTACATAGATTAGAAAATGGTTGGGCCTGGAGAATTCCTTTACCGGGCAGAATTTCGGTTGG
>JBDTWP010000316.1:0-8371 GCA_040006615.1 Ferruginibacter sp. | reverse complement strand
GACGGGGCCCTTGTAGGAACAGGCCGCGGCCTGTTCTGCATCTATTTTAAAAAATGGTTAAATACTAAAAATACCACTGCAAAAAAATTATAATGAAAAAAATCCTGTTACTTATCATTGGTAGTATCATTACACCCTGCCTGTTTGCACAAACAATAATAATAAAAGTAACAGATTTTGGTGCCGTGGCTAATGATGGAAAAGACGATACACCTGGTATACTTTCAGCAATAGAAGCGTGTAAACACAAAAACAAATCAAAACTGGTATTTGAATTTGGTACTTATGATGTCTATGGAAGTAAAAAAGATAGCGGGGGCAGATTCGAGCCGGCCATTGACCTGGAAAATATCAGCAATCTTACTATCGAAGGGAACGGTTCCGAATTTATCGGTCACGATTATTCTTCCATGTTTCATTTCACCAATTGCAGGAATCTTGCAATAGCCAATCTTAGTGTGGATTGGGATCCGCTACCATATACCCAGGGGAAAGTGGTTCAGGTAGATTCTGGTTATATCGATATCAAAGTGGCTGACCCCTTTATTGCAAAGGCAGGACTCCATACTGAAGCAATCATAGGTTATGACCCTGAGAATCGCAGAATGGCCAGGAGATACACAGATCATTACCAGTTGGGATTTGAGAAGACGACTGAAATAGCCGGTCCGGGAATTATGCGGCTGTTTGTCGGGCGCCAGGACAGATTTGCCGGTATAATGCCTTCGGTGGGAACGGATGTAATTGCCAGGCATCACGTGTATGGTTTTCAATCCTTCGAGTTTGCCAGGTGCACCAATGTTCAATTGGAAAACGTAACGATCTACTCAAATCCTGGAATGGGCGTCACCGGAGAAGAATGTCGTGATATCAAAATCAACCACCTGAAAGTAATGATCAGGCCCGGATCCGGGAGATGGATGTCATGCACTGCCGATGCAACTCATTTTACCAGTTGTCGTGGCAGCATCCTAATGGAGAATTGCCTTTTTGAAGGCATGGGAGACGATGCAACCAATGTGCGAAGCGGTGAATACCTGCTCGTTGATGAGCTGTTGGCGGGTAATAAGTTACGCCTTAAAACAGGAAATCGTTATGGAGGCGACCCCAGGCCACCTCTAATTGGCGACAGGCTTGAACTAAGTGGTGATGATAAACTTCTTTTACCCTATACAGTTGCAACCGTCCGGTCGGTTAAAATAAATGAAGGAGGAAAAACACTGGTTGTTGGTTTTTCGGAAAAACTACCGGCACGAACGCGTAAAGCTGATGTTGTTGGCAATGCCAGTTCACTTCCGGTACTAAGGATTCGCAATTGCACAGTGATCCGGAACCGTTCCCGTGGTTTTATAATTAAGACAAGAAATGTGATTATTGAAGATTGTACCTTCCAGGACATTACCGAATGTGCGGTGGCACTGGAAACAGATATAAATGCATGGTGGGAGTCAATTGGTTCATGGGATGTAATTATACGAAACAACAGATTCATCGATGGCAAATTTGAAACCGGCTATCTTCATGGTGTGATAGAGTCACATACAATGAGTCAAACTGCTCCGGCAGGCGTTTACCGCCGGATTATGATTAAGAACAATGTTTTCCTGGGTTCAGCAGCCAATATTATTAAGATTGGTTCTGCGGATGGGGTGAATATTATTGACAATATTATGGATCATCCTAAAGACGAGGCGATATTTCTTTATAACACCCGGAATGTCCGTATAAGCGGAAATAAATTAACAGGCGGCAAACAGGCCCTGAAGTTCGGCGATGGTTGCGATAAGGCTACCATCAGAGCAGAAAATAATATTGGATTTTAAACAAGGAAATGATCGTAAAATTTAAAAATAACATGTTCCGTTTTAACAGGAGAATAGCATTGATGGTTTCCCTGGTCTTTTTTGCCTGTTCAAATTTTAATGGTCAGCCTTTGAAACCTGGTTTTACACCAGGGGATCTATATAATAATATTACCCGGAATCCGGAATTGGTAAAGAATTTCGGAGGCGAGTCATTTGCCTGGCACGCTACCAATGGAGGCGATCTGTTTGTTAAGGCTTACATCTTATGGAAAGATACAGCCTGGCTCAGTTGGGGCATTCGGTATTACGAATTCCTGCGTGCGCACATGCATGCCGGCCCGGACGGTTATATCGGTCTTATCGGGCCCAGCTTCCGTGATGATGTTTTATGGAACAATGAGGTAATCAGCGATGCGCTTGTAGCCAATCTCATGCTTGAGTTCTGCGAACTGGTCATTAATGATACAAGGTTAAAAAAAATCTACGGCAAAAAAGCATGGGAATATATTGTGTTCTGCAAAAAGCATATGGTCGAAAAATGGGATAAACGAAACCTGTGGCATGAGACAGGCGATTATGCGGATTATATTTTTGGCTGCGAATTTGTAAAACCCAATGATTTTAGTAGTTGGGTTAGCATTGAGAAAACCCAGGCCAACCCCTGGATGAGCATTCAATACAACATTGCCAACTGCATGGGAATTACCAACCTGCGCCTTTACCGGATTACCGGTGACAACTTTTACAGGGATAAAGCAGAAAAACTTTTCTTTAGATTGAAGAGTAATTTCCAGTTCTTCGATAACCACTATGTCTGGAACTACTGGAGCCCATTCTACGAGAAGGATATTTCTTATGACAGCAACAGGTGTAATCACTGGGTTAATGCACATAAATACAGGGCAGGTTACCAGGCAATTGAAGTTTCGCAAATTGCCGAGGCATACCATACAGGTGTGGTTTTTGATTCAAATGATATACAGCGCATCATCAACACAAACCTGGATGTTATGTGGAACAAAAACAGGGAGCATCTGGAATTTATTATGTCCACAGGAAGGCACCCCGACAGCCTGGACAGAAATGGAGAAAATGCCGTTGCCGGGAGTGGTACCTTGTGGAGTTCACTAAGTGATTTCAGCCAGGTTATCCTGGATCTCTCCCAACGGGGAAATGAACGCACCAAAGCTTCAAATGATATCGGCGACAAAATCCAACTGGCATACTTCAATAATATTGTTGTTAAGAGACACCCGGGTTTCAGGCGCAAATATGCTGAAGGACGCCCGGTGACAGTCAGGGATGTATCGTTGGGCAATTCCCCCGATCTGAATTTTGTAGGCGTCATTCCTTATATTATCAAACGCGGTCAGCATTCCTTTGTGATAGCCAAGTCCCGTAATTCCGGAAACCTGGTTATAGATATCTATTCCGCTGATGGTGCAACCAAAATTAAAACCATCTACCATGGCTCAATCATTGGCGACGACGATGGCCTCAGGGGTTTCCGCATAACCAGGTGGGATGGCATTGACCCGGACGGGAAAATTGAATTCAAAGGAGAATACCTTGTTCGCTGGACCTTGAACGGGAAATACCGTGATTATGCCATAAAAATTGAGTGATATTTTTTTAAATAACTATTTAAATTATTGACAAATAAAATGACATCATACCGCCAGTTTATTTTTTTGCTTGCAGTAATTATTATAGCAGGCCAAAATAACCTTTTCAGCCAGTCAATAAACAGAGAAGTGAATGTATCACTGCAAATTGATGTTTCAAAAAGATATCAACAGGTTGACGGCATTGGTGTAAATGCCAATACACGCGGATGGAATGGCAGGGAACTTGAGCCCGCACTTGAGCTTTTGCTCGATTCAATGAATGCAACAATATGGAGAGTAATTGTAGAATCAGTTGAGAAATGGGAGGATGTAAATGATAACAGCGATCCCTTTAAATTTAACTGGAATTA
Source organism: Ferruginibacter sp. (assembly GCA_040006615.1). Taxonomy (GTDB): domain Bacteria; phylum Bacteroidota; class Bacteroidia; order Chitinophagales; family Chitinophagaceae; genus Ferruginibacter. The sequence goes on along the minus strand of JBDTWP010000316.1, from coordinate 4,588 downwards.
TTACAACAAATTATACGAAACCCCCAAATTTCAAAAAGCCTGGGATATGATAAGATGGCTTAATAAGCGAGGGATAACCGATAAGCTGATGATCAATTTCATGGGGGCTATTCCCTTGTGGATGGGTGGTGAAGTGGTGAAGCGTGAATATGAAGATGAATATATTGAAATGCTGATTTCATTTTTTTCCTACGCAAGGAAAGTAAAGCATTTGCAATTTGGACTAATATCCCTAATGAATGAACCCGATATCCGGAAAGAGGGACCTACGGTTGGTCCGGAGCAATATGTGCGTTTACTAAAAAAGTTGATCACAAGGTTGAAAACAGAGGGGTTGGGAAATGTGCGGATTGTTGCCCCTGACGTGGCCGGTATGGATAACGGTATCAAAAAATATATTCCACTCTTAATAAAGGATCCTGTTATTATGGCAAAAATTGCGCATTTTGGCCTGCACAGTTATGGAGGATATTATGCGAGTATTGATTCTTTATTAAAACATTCATCCTATCCAAAATCGGGTTTCTGGATAACAGAATGGAATGCCTGGTGCAAAGGCTGCGATGACGGTATTTTAGGTGAATACAACTACGATTTTGCGGCTAAATGTGTCGGCTATCTTTTAGATCTTTTAAAGAACGGTGCGGGCGCTGGACTTGTTTGGGAGGGTTTTGACAGTTATTACGAACACCATGCCCCCTCCCTTTTTAGTTATTGGGGAATGCTGGGTTACGATCCCGCCACAAAAACCTATTTTCCCCGGAAAAACTTTTATGCCATTCAGCAGGTGTCAAAATTTGTTTTACCCGGCTCGCGGCAGGTATCAATTTCTGAACCGGGCGACAGCCTGGCTGCGGTGGCATTTTATCATGAGGCCTCGAAAAGGGTAAGTATTGTGGGTATTAATAAAAGGCATATTCCGGTTAGCCTGGATGCAACAGTTGCAAATTTGCCGGGCATTAACAAATTGGAGCTGTATTACACAGACAATACTGAAAATTTACACAAGGCTGCCGATATAAATTTAATAGGGAAATCATTTAATATAAGTATACCACCGGATTGCATATTTACTATAACAGGTATCGAAAACGAAAATAAAACCGCCCTGAAGCCGGAGCCACCTGACTGGTATGCTGGTGATATTCATGTGCACCGCAATTGCGGTGACGGGACAGTACTTCCTGAGGATAAACTTGCCATGATGATGGAGCCGAATAATTTAGCGGTTATCTCAATGTTGGCAGATATGGGTAATGGCGAGGTAAAGGATAGCAAAGCAGATCTGCCAAAAGTAAACGGTATGGACGCCCCGCAATCAAAACCCGGGCGCATCATACACTGGGATACCGAATGGCATTGGGATGCAACCTACTCCAACTTTAGTCACCAGGCGCTTGGGGGACATCTTGTATTGCTGGGATTAAAAAACGCGCACCAGGTTTGGGATGAATCACCTTATAAGATTTTGGATTGGGCAAAAAATCAAAAAGCGATCAGGGGCTTTGCTCATTTTCAATATTTGAATGACAGTATTCAGAAGGAATTAAACTGCTGTATTCCCATAGATTACCCGGTAGAAGCAGCTTTAGGCACCATTGATTTTGTTTCCGAAGATGTTTATGGCAGCAATTCATCCAATAATGGAACATACAACAGTGAAGCCGCGATCCATGCTTATTATAAATTATTGAACTGTGGATTCCGGCCTGGCCTGGCCGCAGGAACGGATTATCCCTGTAACAACAATGAGCCTTTTGGCAGTTTATTAACTTATGTGAAAGTGAAGGATAAGCTAACCTACCGAAAATGGATAGAAGGAATAAGGGATGGCAGAACGGTTGTATCACGAAACGGGCATAATGAATTTATTGAAATGAAAGCAGACGGGAAATATTTTCCAGGGGATGAGATCAGGATAAAAAATAAGGGTTCGGTTACCATTGAATTGAAATGGACGGCCATGAAGGAATTATCCGGGAGAATAGAACTGGTGAGAAATGGGAAAGTAGTGGCAAGCGAAACTGGAATTGCAAAACCCGGGAACCCATTACAATTTAAAACAACCGCTGCATTTACAAAAAGTGGCTGGCTATGCGCCCGGCGAATGGATGAAAAGGGGCATCAGCTTCATACGGCGGCGATATATATAACCGTTAATGACAAACCGGTAAGGGCGGGTGCTGAAGACGCTCAATATTTTATTTCCTGGATCGACAACATTCTCAGCAAGATTGCTCCCGGCGGACCATGGAACCGTTATTTCACACATGATCTTGATATTGTAAAACAACGTTATCTGAAAGCAAGGAATATTTATAGCAAAATACTAATGGAATCTTCCCCCAAATAAATAGGTTTATGATAAAACAGGAACAAACTGAGAAACTCCATAAAAAAGGAATGCCCGTTTCCAATCACGCGGTTGGTGCTATGAAAAAATCAACTAAGATTTTTATAAACTCATTGACTATTGTGTGTTTGATATTTGCAGTGTCTCTTAGAGCCGCACCTCCTGCTAATGATCCTGTGCTGGTATTGGCCACTGACAATAATTTTGGATCCTTCACCGGAGAGATTTTAAAAACGGAGGGATTCAATGAATTTCAAATTCTTTCATTAAATGATTCAAAACTAACATTGAGCTATTTAAAGAAGTTTGACCTGGTTATTTTAACTGAAGTTTCATTGGCAAATGCGCAAAAGGAAATGATTAAAAGATATGTGAAGGACGGGGGTAATTTAATTGCATTTTTACCTGATAAAAAACTGGGCGATGTTTTTGGGATTAGCGATGCCGGTGGTACAATTGAGGAAGGATATATTTTAATAAATACGAAAACCGGGATTGGAAAAGGGATCACACCAAAGTGTTTACAATTTCATGGAAGCGCTGATAAGTACCAGTTGAAGGGGGGTAAGAAATTAGCTTCATTTTTCAAAGATGCAGTCACCGCAACGGAATATCCTGCGGTTGTCATAAACGATTATGGAAAAGGTCATGCAATGGCTTTTTTGTACAACTTGCCGCAAAGTATTGTATTTACCCGCCAGGGAAATTACCGTCACGCCGGGCAGGAAATGGATGGGATAGAGGGTATCCGTGCAATGGATTTGTTTACGAATGGCTGGGTAGATACTTCAAAGAATACTATCAACCAGGCGGATGAGCAGATGAGGTTATTATCTCATGGTATTGAAAAAATGAATACCTATACAAAACCACTCCCACGCTTCTGGTATTTTCCTGATACATTAAAATGCCTGGTGACGCTAAACAACGATGGCGAAGACTCAAAAGAAGCTGAGTTTCAGCCACAGTTTGAGGATGTTGATTCCAAAGGAGCAAAGATGACGCTTTATATAAAGGAGGTCGAACTGGTTTCGAAAAAATGGACCGACACCTGGACTAAAAAGGGTTTTGAAATATCAGGACACCCGGATGATACCAGGCAGGCTGTTAACCCCGACTGGAAAACAATGGATAGCGTATATAAAACGCTGATCAGTAAATTGAATAGTCAATATAGCATCCCTGCAATGCACACGGTAACTAATCACTGGTTTGTGTGGTGTGGAAAAAATGAAGACGGGACAATGGATTTTGCGGCGCAGGCAAGGATCGAAGAAAAAAATGGGATTGGATTGGATTGTAATTATGCGCATTACGATAATAATTCAAACCAGGGGCATTTCCTTGGGGCCTTCGGGACAAACCAGGGTAACTATACAGGTAGTGGTCTTGTTATGAAATTTGCCGATGTGCGTGGCAATATTATCAATGTGTACCAGCAACTGAACAATTTGTACGACCAGCAATACATGGAACATAAGGATCAGGATGGCTATTACAATTGCTTTAAAGGGCTAATGGACAGAAGCCTTGACAAAGAAGTGTATTCATTTATAAGTGTGAGGGCACACAACAATGAATATTACTTTTCGAAAATACCCCTGACGAAATCTATAGATTACGCAAATAGCAAGGGTATTCCTGTCTGGACAGAACAGAAACTGCTCGAATTCCTCAGGGCAAAAGATGAAGCTTCTTTCACTGATATAAACTGGGCAAATAGCCGGTTATCATTCAAAATAAAATCTTCTTTAACTCATAGCAATGGCCTCTCCTGTATGGTTCCTTATCTGTATAATGGGAAAAAAATAAAGAAAATAACGGGTAATGGAGCGGCACAATCATATTCGATAAAAACGATAAAGGGATTTGATTACGCGATGCTGACAATTAAGCCAGGGTTTACTTACAACATGGAAATTATTTATACAAATTAAGGTTTGCAGTTAGTCATATACGGTAGGTAACTACTTATTTTTAAACCTGATATACCGCTATGGTTCGGTAAACTTTTTCAATAGGTGAATTAGCTGAATTGCCACTGTCTTTAGCTCAATGTCATTTAGTTAAGGAATAATTCTAACCCGTTCCATAGGAACGATAAGTGGGTAGCATGAAAATAGCATTCATGTAATTTTCGTTCCGTAGGGACAGCATGTGGGTAGAAATGGAATGATCATTGTTCGGTTTGTCCCGTAGGGACAGCATGTGGGTAGAAATGGAATGATCATTGTT
>JBDTWP010000315.1:0-8425 GCA_040006615.1 Ferruginibacter sp. | reverse complement strand
GTTTGTACGATGTTGTTTCACAGGGCTTCACCCTGTGCTATTGTATTTCGCCCTTACAGGGCTTTTTAGTTAGGTGAATAACTGTTCTTTGGAATTTTCGCAAGGTAAAGTTGCAGTTTGTACGATGTTGTTTCACAGGGCTTCACCCTGTGCTATTGTATTTCGCCCTTTCAGGGCTTTTTAGTAGTTGAATAGACCTTCTGTGGAATTTTCGCTTGCTTTAAAATATTCATTACTTCAGAGGTCCTGACCTGCGTTTCATATAAATGGGTTTTTCCCGGAAATAATGTGAACCAATGGTTTATTTTGCGATAGGTCAGGAGTTCGGAATTTGGTTTAAATTTTATTTAAGTCCAAGATAATCTCTGCTATAGGTAAAGCATTCGAGTATATTTTCTTCTTCTACCGCGAGCCGGTCTTCTGCACTCAGGTGTGAAACTCTCGGAAGAGGAGATTTGTATTTGTTTTGATTTACCATCCGGAGTGTTCGTGCTAATTCACTGCCCGGTACTCCATCAAATACGGTCCAATAGTCATTTTTCAAACAAGGTATTTCCAATGGATCACGGGTGATCATTTCCAGGTTAAATGCAACGGAAGGGTTATGCCGCCTGCATAATGCAATTATCCTTTGTAAATCCAAAAAACCTTTACCCAATGGAACCTCAGATAAGAGAAAACCATCTTTATATTCTTCAACTCCCATGTCTTTTGCATGTGTGCTAAAAATATAAGGTGCCAGTTTTTCGACGACTTCCATGGGATCTTCTACCAATGAAATGCTATTGCCAAAATCCAAGGTTACACCTATCCATTCACTGCTTAGTTGTTGTAAGGCGTGAACTAATTCATCAGCCCGCCAATCTTTATGATTCTCTATCGCCAGTTTCATTTTGTGTTTTCGGAGAACAGACTCTGCCAATCGTAAAGAAGCCAAGGCGTTCCTTTTAAATTCCTGCACTTCTTTTGAGGAGTGCAATATTTCATATCTACGTCCTCCGGAAGTTACTGTTCTTAAAATCCCAGCCCCCGACTCTTTAGAGTTGATTACTTCCTGTTCAAATTTTGGAACATCCCCGGGTTTGCCCGGCACACCAATTGATCCTTCGAGATACATACCTAAGATCTCCCGTTTATTGCGGAGTTTTTTTGCAAAGTCTGCTGTCCAATCATTTACAACAACCTGTATTCCACCCGCACCAATTTGATGACAGTGTTCGATCAGGTCAATTGCATTTAAAAAGCCGGGATATTTTTGAGTGGGCAGTTTTGACTGCCAACGGCCGGCATAGGAATGAACTACAACCCCCATCCGTGTTTCCTTAAAGAAGCCGGGCAGTTTCGCCAAAGGCATCGCCATTGCCCCTATCCCCATGGTAGCGGTCTCGCATAAAAACTTTCGTCGGTCCATCAGGTTAAAATTTTATCCAGGTTAAGGATAATTAGCTAATGTGAAAATAGCGAAATTTGATAATGCTGAAAGCTATTAATAGTTTTACTTATCGTCTTTGTCTTTGGTTTCCAATATGTGTTTGTTAAGTTCCGCCGCTGTCCAGGGTACAACTCTCCCTTGTGAAGTATGCCTTGTATTACCTACCATACCTGCGCTAATGGGGCCGGCAGTATTACTCCATTCATTTCGAATATAAGTCAAAATAGAAGAAATAGAACTATCATCCATAGTAAAGTGAGCCGGCATGACAGGGAGGATACCAGGCGCATCATATAATTTTCCGTTTACTTCCACCGGTCCTTCCATCCCATGCAACAGCACAAGAACCAAACGTTTTGCATCTCCCAATACCCAATCAGATCCAATAAGCGGAGGAGCAAACCTGTTGAGACCGGCACCATCCATACCATGACAGCCCGAACAGGCAGTGAGATAGATCTGTCTTCCTGAAACAAATTGCTTCTGTTCACTTTCATTTAATTTATTCCGTTTTTGCACATTGCCCTTATTCGCGACGTGCCCGGGCCATTCAAACATGGCCATCAGGGCGTCAAATCGTGGTGGATCATTTTTAATATCCGGGAGGTTTAAAATCCGGGGTGCCGAAGAAAGACGAACCGGTTTTATTTTAACATTTTTTCCCTGGATCGAAATTGCAGTAAGCATGGCTCTTTCTTTCCAGCCAAAAGTATCTTTCACATTTAACATTGATAAAAGAGAAGTAAGCTCAGTGGGATTTCTCTTGCGGAGAATAGAAGCCGTAAGCATTTCCAGGAAAATTTCTTTAGATGATTCGTGCCTTTTCCAGAAAGATGATTGCCGCAGTCTTTGTAAAAAAGCAAATTCCTGGTTTTGAAGACTGCTCAGCACAGCATCACGAATCAATGCTGATGTATCATAGCGTTGTGCTATTCCCGCCAATAGCTGATGCGATATTTCCTGATCGAGTATACCGGCCGCGAGTGTGATCTGAAGTATTTGTTTAATGGGTGCGTTCCCCCATATTTTAAGAAGCTCGTCCCCAAGTTTCATACGAACTTTTTTATTTTCACTGGCTATTGGCTCAAGCATGCGCACAGCATTGGTACTGATAAGCGGATCCCGATCCTGCAATAGCTGGAAAAGCAGATCCGGTGCAATCAATTTTAGTCCTTGCAGCGTCCATAATGCATGGAACCGGCCCAACTGATTATCGCCTTTGAGCGCTAAGTCTTGTAACTGTTTACTTATATTTTTGTCGCCACGTTCAACCAGTAATCGTTGGGCCATATCGCGGTACCATCCATCAGGGTGAGATAAGGTATTGATCAATTCTTCCAATGATGCATGCGAAAGTTTTTTCGGCCGGGATGATTTCCAATTCTCCGGAACAATTCTCCATATCCGTCCACAGTTTATAGGTTGAACAAGCTTACGTTTAATAGTTTGCTCCCGCAGGTAAGGTGTTACATAAGTGCCATGCTGTATAAGGCCTCTATACATATCGGCCACATAGAGCGCACCATCAGGACCGGTCGCCAGGTAAACGGGACGGAACCGTTCATCTGCAGAGGCAATAAATTCTTTTCCCGGAGTTGGATCATGAGCCGCGAGCAGGAGTCCTTTTTCCTCAACAATGTTACGCTTTATCAAATTTCCGGATGGTTCGCATACAAAGACATTCCCATAATATTCTTTAGGCAGGCCAGTTCCTCTATAGAAAAGAGGAGAGCATGCTGCGGTGAACTCCAACAGGCGGCCTTCTTTATCCAGGGTTCCGGGTATGTAGCCACGGTTCACCGCAGGGTTAGGCCGGATAGGATAGATTCTCCTGTCAATAGTAAGGCCATGATCTATCCCTGTGGTAGGCGTATGGTTTTTATTCCTGGAAAGATAGTTAGGCGGTACCAGGTCGGCATGAAGTTGCGACCAGTTGTAATTGTAATAGAGCCGGCCCTCATCATCGTGACTTATGCCCCATTGTCCCCGAAACTCCGTATTATCCCGCTGCCATTTGCCCTTATTAAGATGATAGCGAAACCGGGACCTGGCATTATAGTACCAGTTGTCTATGTTACGACAGAGCCCGTTGCCGGAATGTTCAGGACTTGGACCGCTTTCGTACGCAGAGTCGATTAAGGTTTTTGTGTCGGCCCGGAGATCACCGTCGAGGTCTTGCGTTAACCACAAGGCTTTTTTTTCAACTATTAATGCTCCGCCCGGAACCAGTGCAATGGCTCTTGGCAATACCAGGCTATCGATGTAGATCTTACTGACATCCATTAGTCCGTCACCATCTGTATCTTCCAGAACAGATACCCGGCCAACAGGTTCATTCTCACCTTTACCATCAATGTCCGGCATAAACCCACGCATCTCCACAACCCAAAGTCTGCCATCCGGATCAAAAGTAATCACCACCGGATCCTGGACCATGGGTTCAGCCGCAACAAGCTGTATCTTTAAGCCAGGCGAAAGCTCAAAGGTTGACAATTCTTCAGCAGGAGTATGGGCGGGAGAAGGTCCTTCTTCCTGATTACCTGAGTGGTTACTGATACATCTTAAAAATGTGAAGCATGTTATCAAACAGGCTGCTATAATAAAAGATCTTAAATCTAAAGTATGATTTAGTGAAGCGGGTAAAATATTATATTTTCTCAAAAAAAAGTCTTTACAATTTGTTGGGATCCCAGTCATTCTGATGACTGAACCTGATAAAACAATTTTAATTTTCCATCCAGTTTTTTAATAGGTTTTGGCATCTATTCAACAGCCAATCGTAAGTTGGTTGCCAGGACGAATAACTTAAAAAAAGCCTTGAGGCAGTTGGGGTTATATACGGTATTTCTCCTGTATTTCGGTTGCTTCCCTGATCTGTTCATCATAGGTAGGAATTTCATACTCCTGCAGGATATCTCTTACTTTAATATCCGCATCAAGACTTTCCAGCGTTGCCCAATTTTCGGGGTGATATATTTTAATGCCGATTTTTCTTCCATATTTTTTCTGGATATCCTTAAACTTAAGGGTGTGCGGCCATATATGAAGAAGCACCCTTTCAAAATTCAAAGGGGCACAGACCCATCTCGCGAATTCTCCGTCGAGGGCAATCATATCACCTGTTAAATCTATTATCTGAGCGTCTTCGCCGGTGGCGGATACTATTGCGTAATGATTCATCCATGCATGATTTCGTAACACATAAGTAAAAGGGCCCTGGGAAGGGAAGCATACAAGTTCAGCGCCACCCTCTTTCAGAGCATGCCAGCTGTCTGTCCAGTTAGCATCAAAACAAATCTGCATACCTACATTTCCAAAATCTGTTTTATACACCAGGGGTTTAACCTGACCTGGTGTTACTCCTCCATCCTTAAAATATGAATTTGGAATGATCTCAGTTGATACGGGATGAACTTTATGAAATACACCCTCGGTCTTTCCCTGGCGGTTCAGCAGAATTGAGCTGTTATAAAAATGTCCATCCTTCTTTGTCAGGATGGGGCAGGTGATGTAACAATTCTGCTTCCTGGCAACTTCTGCCAGCATACCTGTAACCGGCCCATGGGAAATTTCATCTTCCGCAAAGTCTGATAAGATTGTTTTTGATTTCTCCGCTTCCTCTACCCAGGATAAATTTATCATTTCAGGCAGACATATAATGTCAGGTAAAAATGCATAAACATTTTCCATCCTTTCAAGAATATCTTTCATTCTTTTCTCTACAGTTTCTACGGGCCAAAGTCCTTTCAGGCTAATGCCTGCGACCCATACTTCACGGGGAAGCCGGTTCTGTTTTTTTACTATATTATTCATTGAGTGAATGTATTTTATATTTTAGAATTTACTGATCTGTATTTATCCTGAATATCTGTTTCACTTTTTAGGTAGTCTGAAAGGACTGGTATGTCAAACTCTTTTAAAACGCTTAAGATCTTTAATTTGGGATCGCGGCTTTCCATTGTAATAATATCCGTATTGGTCCATACCCTGATACCAATCCTGCTTCCATACTTTTTAAGCAGTTCAGGGATCAGCCTATTTGTGGGCCAGATATCTACATTCACCTTATCCAGGTTGATCGTGGCCCATGCGTATCGTACAAAATCACTCGTGCAATCAAGATCGTTCCCTGATATATCAATAACCCGAGCTTCTCCATTCGTGCCGGATATTATGTAATACCCGTTTTGCAGGGCATAATAATTAAGCATTCTGCCTCCCGGGAACGCTGAAGGGAACAACACGATGTCTGCTCCTTTTTTCTTAAGGTTATCCCAACCGTCGGCCCAGTTTGCGTCATAACATATCTGCATACCCACTTTTCCGAAGTCTGTTTCGATGACGGGCTGATCAATTGCACCTGGTACCACGCCACCACCTATAAAGTCCTGGTTGGGGAAAATTTCCGTTTTTACGGGATGCATTTTATGATACACGCCGGCAATGCTGCCTTTCCGGTCAACAAGGAGGCTACTATTGTAAAAATTTCCTTCATTTTTTGTGATCACCGGACATACAACGTAACAACTATTTTTCTTTGCGAATGCCGCTATTCTGGCTGTAACCGGACCCGGAACCTTTTCATCCTCTGCTATTACGCTTAACGGTTTCTGTTCCTCAACGCCTCCGGTAGCAAATAATTCAGGCAGACAAATAATATCAGGTTGCATCGCGGTAACCTCTTCCATTCTTTCCAGAATTCGTTTTAGCCTGGATTCCGTTGTGGTATCAGGCGGTAAATAACTTTTCAGATCTATACCGGCTACACATATTTCCTTAGATAATTTTTTATTTTCTTTATCATGATCCTTACTGCTGGAAGGATTGGCGGTCGTGGAAGAAGGAAAAGACATACCCACTATCCCAGCGCTTAATCCAAGAGAAGATTGTCTTATAAAATTTCTTCTTGAAGCGGTTTTTTTATTATTCATACATATTATTTTAATATGGTTCTTATATTATTTTTATTGTTGTGAGACTAAATACCTGAAAACCTCTGCAATGAAGTGTTTCAGAACAATACGAAAATTTTTCCCGGACAATATTGATTTTTTATTACGATCTATGCAATCATTTTAGCATGATTCTTTCGCAGCGCCTGGTTTGTAAGATAATAATAAAACCTTATTGAATAAATAAAGCAAAGAATTAATTTAACAGTATGATGCTTTTACCCGGAACAGTTTTTCCCGGATCATTCCATGCCATTAAATGCGGTAAATCATCGATGCACATGGATTGCCGGCAAATAGTTTTTTTACCGCTGATCAGCCGGGATTTTTAAATAATTCAACATAGTGTGGGGAGGGCTGCAGGATCCCTCCGCTTTGGTCATAAAAAGATTTGTCTGTGTAATATATTCCATTCCGGGTTTGTGTCCATATTGCCCCGGCCCCGGGATGATAAGTCATCATTTTCTGCCAGTTTTTATAATATAAAGGACCGTTAGATTCCAGTACGCCAATATTCATATTAGGGAAAGGCGGTAAGCGGGCAGCAACACATTTGTTCCAATCTACGAGGATCGGGTTTACGGTTAAGTCAGCGCAAAAACCAGGAATTTTGCTTTCATAAGTAAGTTGTGCAATTTTCAAAGTCATACTTAAAGTTTTTGCTATTCCCTTTAAAACAATTGATCTATAGCCTTGTTCAATCCGCCTGGCAGCATCTTCAACCGTATGGGCGCTTTCATCAGCCGCAATGATAATTCCCATATCACCCACGTGGGTATCATTATTTTCAGCAAATGGTTCTTCTATTACTGCAATCTGACCGGAAGCGCCTATTTTTTTTACATGATCGAGGAAACGCAGGAAGGAATCTTTCTTTTCATACCTTCCGTTGGCATCTAAAAAATAAGGAATCTTTCCGTTTTTAGTATAGGCAGTTTTATAGTGCCCGATGGACGCGTGAACATTTGACAGGAATGTTTTATCCTTTTCCAGCATTTCTTTTTGATCGCCTTCCGAGCCAATCTTCAGCTTGATGAAAAATCCCTCATCCGCCGCCGCTTTAATTTTTGCAATATCAGATGCTGCGCTGAATGACAGTACCCTTGCCACTTTATCATGATGCCAGGACAAGGCAGTCTTATAAGCACCGGGAATCATATCGTCGAAGCTATTCAAATTATTTTCTGCGGCATATAAGAGCCATGCGGCATTGTCGACACATACCAGCGAATTCAATGCAAAAGTTTTCTTTAGATCCGGATTACCTGTAATTTTCTTTCCATAAGCATGAACTTCAGGTAACAGCCCGTCGAGCAATTCAGGTGGATTTGTGAATGAATTGCCCTTCATAATTTGCAATGCCCTGTCAGTCATTGCGAACATCAGGGTATCGCCACCACTTACCGAATGACTGGCAAAAACTTTAGGGTCGGACCAGAGGATGCTTTGCGAGCCAAGTCCAATTTTGCTGATGCCTGATTCGCCTTCAAGCCATGCCGCAGTTTGCCAGATCTCATTAATCACACTGCCTTTAAAGTGGAATGGAAAAAGAGGTTCCCGTTCAAAGTTTGCATTGACATTTTTGACACGGATGGCGGGTGATTGAATCATATGATTTGTTGAATTTTTAATATCCGGTTGCCAGGTAGCTCCTATATGTAAAATGGGAATATATCATCCTTCTTTCTACCCACGTATTGTCCCTACGGGACAGATTGACGCATCTTTATTTTTTCTACCCACATATTGTCCCTATGGGACAGTTGGGGGTATCATCTTCTTTTCTACCCACATACTGTCCCTACGGGACAACGGACCAATGTCATTTTCTTTCTACCCACATATTGTCCCTACGGGACAGTTGGGGTATCATCTTCTTTTCTACCCACATATTGTCCCTACGGGACAGCTGGTCGTATCATCATTCATGTCTACCTACATATTGTCCCTATGGGACAGATTGACGCAACTTTATTTTTTCTACCCACCTATTGTCCCTATGGGACAGTTGGGGGTGTCATCTTCTTTTCTACCCACATAC
>JBDTWP010000314.1:0-8482 GCA_040006615.1 Ferruginibacter sp. | reverse complement strand
ATTTCTTCGGAGTCTTCAAAAAAATAATGGCTATTAAATTATAGGGTTGTTATGGTGAGACTGCTCTCAGCACCAGCCCCGTTGCTCTTGCAAACATTAAGTGCAGGCCGAAATTTGTTTTTGATTATTTTCTCAACCACGTGATCTTTTTTATAAAATATTACCTAATCTCTATTTATATTAACGACCATATTTCCATACCTGGCCCATATACTCAGTGCAAAACTATATTTTAAATAAAGCCGGGCCCATGATTGTCATTTCACTTCAAAATGATATAATCCATGTCACCGTTGATGCTGTTACCAAATCTCAAACAATATAAATTAGATTTTTTATAGTTGTCCGTTTTTGACATCATGTTGTCTCTTTCTACCCTGAATGCCATGATACCTTTACATTATAAAATAACAATCAACACAATCAAAACAAACAAAATGAAAAAGATAGTATTCGCAATCCAGGTGTTTAGTTTACTTGCAATGTTTCCAGTAATTGTGATTCTTGAAATGAATCATGCAACCCGAGGCTTACATGAAAATAATCCTTCTCCGGGTGTTACAGAGCAGGTAAAAAGCAAAAGCATTGATTTATTTAAAAGTTCCAGCAAAAAAAATGAAGATGGCCTATTCATGCCTGCGGGAACGATCTTACTAAGAGAAGCATTTTAATCACCAAAATTTTTCAACAGCTAATCAATCATTATTTAAGCAAACAGGTAATGTGGCCTGTTTCTAATTTTTAAATATAAAAAATCATGAAAAAAATATTAATAGTAAGCATGGTCTTATTTAGTTTCCTCGCTTCAAATGCCCAAACCGATACATCTGCAATTGAACAATATTGCCAGGTAATTACTACACCAAGACTGCTAAGTAATAAAGTGACCATTGACATTGATTATGGGGAAGAAAAAAGTTTTTGGCGTGATAACAGGTTGAAATCTGATGGCGGTAAAATAAAAAAGTTCAATACTGTCATCGATGCCCTGAATTATATGGGCCGGGAAGGTTGGGTATTTATTAACGCATACCCAGTTCGCTTCGGAGAAACTGAGATATATCATTTTGCTTTTAAAAAACGGTTCCCCAGGTCGGGGTTTCAATACTAACCATCTGATGTGGCGCGATATATTTGGAATCTTGTATGGTTGTCCGTTTTTGACATCTTGTTGTCCGAAATAATGGTTATAACGTAGTCATCTTTGTCCTATCAATAAAATAAAATTAACATCATGAAAATAATTAAAACCCAACCCTTATTTGTTTGCTTTCTTTTGCTGGCTACTTTTTCTTTCACTGGCTGCAGACCCATCCGCAATCTTAAAAATCCTCCAGCTCCCTGGGAAGGCAGCAGTAATTTCAGCCCGAAAGCAGCAGATCACAAAGCAGTAAACAAGAACGTATTCATCATTGCTGATTATAAAATGACCGAGCTTTTTGATATGCTGGCTCCGTTTTACTTATTCAACGCAACAAAAAAGGCAAATGTATATATAGTTGCAGAAGACAAAACGCCGGTTCTGATAAAAAGAGGTCTTTTTGTAAGGCCACAATTAACTTTCAAAGAAGTAGATTCAATGAAATTACAGGCAGATGTGATAGTAATACCTGCATTATCCAAAAGAGATGAACACCAGGACACCTTATTAATAACCTGGATAAAAGCACATTTTACCATTAATACCAAAATGCTGGCAATATGTGATGGGGCATCTACAGCTGCTGCCACCGGGCTTTATGATGGCAAACCACTAACCTGTCACGCATCTGACTATACCCATCTGAAAATGCATTTCAGCAAACCAGGTTGGGTGCAGAATATAGCTGTTACAAAAAGCGGTAACTTATTCAGCACAGCGGGCGTATCAAATGCTGTAGAAGGCAGCCTGGTAGTAATAGATGAATTGTTTGGCAGGGAGACAATGCAAAAAGTATTGAAAAATATCCATTATCCAAATGAAGCCATTAGAACAGAGCATCAAAGCATTGCAATGAATGGTACCAGCATGTTACAAATAGCCAAAAAAATTATTTTTAGAAAAAATAAGAAAATTGGGGTATTACTTGAAAATGGGATAAATGAATTTGAAATGGCCAGTATTTTAGATACTTATGGCCGTACATTGCCTGCATCGTTTGCAACCGTCAATTTAAACAGTTCAACCATTGAAACAAAATACGGGCTAACACTAATTTGTACCGGCGGCAACGTTATTAAAGGATTGAATGAAATACATGTTCTGACGCCAGGATCATTCTCAAAGGCGGATACGGCATTTTTTAAAAATGCCAAACAGATCAGGTATGATGATTTACAAAAAGAATATCCAATAGACGTATGTCTGAAAAGGATATCGGAACTCTATGGTAACAAGTTTAAAAATGTTGTAAAACTATCACTGGACTACAATTAAAGCAATCGTTAAAACTACAGGCATGTTTAACAACTAGAATATTATAAACATGAATAAAATTATCTTCTCTTTCCCAATAGCTTTATTAATATTCCTTTCAGAGGGATATGCACGGCCAAACTGGTTTCGCCAAATGAAATAACCGGGCTTTTCTGGTCGCCTAAAAAAGATGCAAAAATTGGTTCTTTCTATATATTTGCAATTATCACCACAGTTTTAGAATGAATATTTTACGCATCAAAGCAAGCGATCCGACCGTGCAGGGTTATGTATCAAAGGATCCCAAATCGCATAGTCATTTATGTAAAAAACATTAAGCACAATATATTTCTTAATAGTTCATGGAAACTGTTGTCCATGCACCTGGTGATAAATAAATGGAACGCTTTAATTTCCAATAGGTTGAATCAGTCCAATGGGATCATTTTCTCCTTAATCAACGAATAAATAAGCGAGTTGGTCAGTCAATCGGTAGCCGAGAAGGAGTCGCTTCGTGAACATCTTATTGAAGCTATCCTGGAAAAATCCAACAAAGCGGATAAGTAGCAGTATGTTTTACTGGCATTTAATCTTATATTTTTCAATATGGAAAGTGAAAAATAGTGGATTTTGTTTTTGTCCAGCCCAATCGTGTTCGGGCGCAGACTTAGTCGCGGTCAACAGTTATAACTCAACTCAGCTAAATAACCTGGCAAAATGATTTTCCAAATGGTTACGCATACCCAAACGGAATTCATCCGGGTTACCATTTTCAAGTATATCAATTAGCCCCTTATGCGAAACAAAGGTTTTAAGCAATGGTTGTTTCTTTAATAACCCACTATTGTGTACATAATCAAAAACCGGCAACAATAACCGTTGAAATTTCTTCATCGTCTCATTCCCTGTAATCTCGTATAATTTTCCATGGAAGGCTATTTCGTGCTCTATGTTGAAAAGATGGTATTGTGTAGCTGGTGGCTCATTGCTTACTATCGCTTTTAATTCTTCAATGTCTTTCTCTGTTATCCGTGGATATATAAGGTCGGCCATGCCGATTTCCAGTACCAGACGTATTTCAAATATTTCTTTCAAAGTTTCCTGGCTAAGTATATGCGGATTCATGCTTTTACCCATTATACCAAAAAGGTCAGGACTGGTAATAACGGCTCCTTTTTTCTTTTTTGATTCTATCAGCCCCATCATACGCAAACGTGATAACGCTTCTCTTATTACCGTCCTGCTTACGCCCAATGTTTCGGCCAATTCAAGTTCCTTCGGTATTGCATCGCCTACTTTCAGTTTACGCTGCTGTAAGAATTCCACAAGATTAGCTTCTACTTTATCAACCAGTGAACTGGTATCTACCTGTTTAAAATTATCATTTATTGCAATTGCTTCCATGTTAATATGTATTACTTAATACAAAGATAGATTAAAATTCTGAGTTTAAAATAATTTTTATAACATAAATACTTATTGTAAATCAAATAGTTAAGATTTTTTTTAAATTTTATTTGGAAAAATAGAAAAAATGTTCTTACCTTTATTATATCATACATAATACATAATAAACAAAATTACATTTATGAAATCTTCTTATTTGAAAGTTTGGCTGATGGCCTTTTGCTTTCTATGTTCTGCGGCATCCTGGGCGCAGTCAAAAAAAATATCGGGAAAAATTCAGTCTGAGGACGGCCTGCCCTTACAAGGTGTAAGTGTGGTAATTAAAGGAAAAACGGGAGGAACGCAAACAGCAGCTGATGGAACGTTTAGCCTGGTAGCTGCTGCAAATGATATCCTGAATTTTTCATTTACGGGCTATGCTTCACAACAGGTAAAAGTGAGTAATTCTTCAACGATCGATCTTTCTTTGAAACCTGCCGAAACTGCAAAAATGGATGAAGTAGTGGTGGTGGGTTATGGAACACAATCCAGAAGAAATGTTACCAGCTCTATTGCAAAACTTGATAACAAAGTATTGGCAACTGTGCCTCGTGCTAATATTGGTACTGCGTTGCAAGGGAACGTATCAGGTTTGCAGGTGGTGAATGCAACCGGCCAGCCTGGTGCAACGCCTACCATATTATTAAGAGGTGGTGCTTCTATAAACAATCCGGGTTCTCCGCTGGTGGTAGTAGATGGTATCATTAGGGCATATAATGACATCCCATCGGACGACGTCGCCTCTATTGAGGTACTGAAGGATGCGGCCGCAACGGCCATTTATGGCGCAAGAGCCAACAATGGGGTAATTCTTATCACCACAAAACAGGGCAAAACCGGAAGATCAGAAATTTCCTACAAGTTTACGGAAGGGTTTAATAACAGGAGAGATGGATACAAGTACCTGGGTGCTAAAGATTATATTTATTATAACCGCCTTGGCAACCTTAATTCGGGGAGAACGCTGGCCCAGGTTAATTCGTCCAGGGGGTACGGGTTACAAACAGATCCCGCCAATCTTGCCTCTTTTGACATCAGGAAATATGATGCCACCACAGCCGATTTATTGGGAAGAGGCTGGGATACAGTTGGTGACCCCTATGGTGGAACTATTATTTTTAAGGACCATAAAGGAGAAGTAGAGAATATCGTATTCAGAAACACTAAAACACAGGATCATTACATCAATGTATTGGGTGGAAACGATAAGGGAAAATATTTTGCCAGCTTCGATTATTATAAGGAAGATGGTGTAATCATTGGTTCCGGTTACAAACGCTATTCAGGTAATATCAATGGCTCCTTTAAAGTAAAGCCAAATATAGAAGTTAGTTCAGGCGTTAGCCTTTCCACCTCTTCGCAGGTGGGTACTATCGGAGGTGAGGTAAATACCTTATACAGGAGTATGGCAATATGGCCAACTTTTAATCCATGGCTCGATTCGGCTAAAACTTTACCCAATCCCGGAAACGGTGTTGCCGATGGCAATCCAAAATATTGGTTAGGCAAAACTGACCGAAATAACGAAGTGAACAGGATAACTGCAAATGCATCGGTGAAATGGGATCTGTTGCCCGGCTTATATGTAAAAGCAACAGGTGCTGCTTATTTGTTTGAGACAATCAATGAATCCTTTAACCGAGCGACCCAACTTTATAGCAATATTTTTGCCAACCCTCCCTCGTTCAGTAACACAAGCAGGGCCTCTTCGAGCAATTTTTCCAGGGATTTTCAAAAGCAATTCAACGCTATCATAAATTATACAAAAACATTCAGTGACAAACACAATGTGAACGCGATGATGGGCGCCGAATATTTTGGTACAAAAGCGTATAGTGTGCAGGCGGCGGGCACCAACGCACCAACAGATGATATTACCACAGTAAATGCTGCTACTACTTTTGTTGCAGGGGATAATTTTTCTTCAAAATCAGAGTACAGGATCATCTCATCTTTCGGAAGGCTGAATTATGATTATGACCAAAAATATCTCTTATCGCTGGTATACAGGCAGGATGGTGTATCGAGCCTGGCAGATGCAAACAGGGTAGGTTTTTTCCCGGGTATGTCGGCCGGCTGGAATGTACACCGTGCAAAGTTTTTCGGAAATAGTGGTATTTCAAAGATCATTACGACCTTAAAACCCCGCATTAGCTACGGTCAAAATGGTAACGTGGCGGGTTTGGGAAGATACGAAGTGCAGGGCGGATATGGCTCTACCGGTTTGTACAATGGCAATGCAGGGTTCTTAAATACAGGAATTATTAACAGCGACCTGAGGTGGGAAAAAAGTAAAACAACTGATTTAGGTGTCGATATAGGGTTCTTAAAGAACCGGGTGACGTTGATCTTCGATTATTACAACAGGGAAACGAGCGACCTGCTAACGAATTTGCCGCTTCCAAGTTATACCGGTTTTGGAACTGTAAGAACTAACCTGGGAACCTATCAAAATAAAGGTTATGAATTTACAGTTACGGCCAATGTATTAAATCAGCCGGGCGGCTTAAAAGTAGATGTAAGCGCCAACGCATCATTTGTAAAAAATAAAGTACTGCAACTGCCATTTAACGGAAATGAAAAAAACAGGCAGGGAGGATTGCAGGTATACGATCCGGTTTCAGGAAAGGTAATATGGGTAGGGGGTACCCAGCAAGGGCAAACGCTGGGCGATATTTACGCATTTAAACAGGTTTCCATCTTTGCAAATGATGCTGAAATAGCGAAAATTGCAGGGTCGAGAAAAGACCTGGTTGCAGGTATCAGCGGCCCGAATTCAACTTATGGAACCGGTAAAATAACTTCCGGTGATGTTAATTGGGAAGATGTTGACCGGAATGATACCATCGATTCAAGGGACCAGGTATATATCGGTAACATTTATCCAAAATGGACAGGAGGCTTTTCAACCAGCCTTGCTTACAAAAACTTTTCTCTTTTCGCCAATTTTGATTATGCGTTTGGGCATACGATTTATAATGACCTGGTGGCAAGAACTTTGGGAAATTACCAGGGCACATTCAATTATTTCGACCTGCAAAAATCTTCCTGGTCGCCAGCCAATACCAACACCGACATTCCTAAGGTCTATTATGCAGACCAGGTAGCGGCACCCCTCGGTAAGAAAAACTACACAAGGAGCAATAATGCAGGTGCCAATTTAAATAGTAACAATTCAAGATTTTATGAAAAGGGGGATTACCTGGCTTGCAGGGAAATTTCCCTGTCATACAATTTTCCTAAATCTATATTATCTAAAACCAAAGTATTGGCGAATGCCCGTGTATTTGCAAGTGTGAATAATTTATTTTATATAACTAAGTTCACCGGCCCCAGTCCTGAGCCACCAACTGTAAATGGGGTTACCACGGGAGTTTACACTGGTACTTATCCTACGGCAAAATCCTTTGTAGTCGGGGCGAATATTACATTTTAAACAATAACAAATAATTTATTATGAAAAAGTATATAATTATATTTTCTTTATTGGGTACGCTCGTTTTTCTTGGCTCCTGCACAAAGAAATTGGACCTTACACCTATCAGTAGCATCAGCGACAGAAATTTTTGGCAAACACCCGAACAGGCAGACATCTTTGTAACAGGCCTTCATGGCAGGTTCAGGAGCCACACTTTACAATTTCAATACCTGGGTGAAATGCGTTCGGATATATTCGGTACCGACCCCGGCTCAAGCTCCGCATTTACCGGCGAAGCCACCCAGGGCATCGAACGTCTATGGCAAAATAACCTTGATATGGATAACCCGGGAGTAGGTAACTTTGGCGGTTTTTATGACAATATTAACCAGATCAATCTGCTAATAAGTAAGTTGAATTCAACTAATATTGTTACCGATGCCAACAAAAAATATTACCTCGGTATTGCCTACGGAATGAGGGCTTACTATTATTTTCACCTGTACAGGACCTGGGGTGTTGCCATTATTCAAACTGATCCAACTGCAGCAATTGATATTTCCAATTTAGCCAAAGCCGCATCACCTGCAGCCGATGTAATGAAACTGATCAAAGAAGATATTGATAAATCTGAGACTAATTTTGGAACCAACTACAGTTTTAGAAATACAAAGACTTTCTGGTCAAAGGCCGCAACTTTAATGCTGAAGGCTGAAGTATATTTATGGACAAGTTACCGGGGCGGCGCGGCTGCTGATGCAGCTCTTGCAAAAAACGCATTATTGGATATTCAAACAAATGTGGGGTCGGCTTTGCTGCCATCTTTTGCCAATGTTTTCACATCCACTAATAAAGGAAATGCCGAAATAATTTTCGCTGTTCGTAATAAAACAGATGAAGCGGGCTTGCCATTTGCGGGAACATTTTTTCCACAATCAGGCCTTATTGCCAATTTTTACGATTCGTTAGGAAACAGGAAGTTTAATGTAACTAATGACAACTGGGGAGGCTTATTAAGGGCACCTGTAAAAATAGCCACGTTTAGAAAATTTGATGATAAGGATAGCAGGAAGTGGGCCTCCATTCAACCTGCTTACAATATTGCAGGTGGCAACTATCAGATCGCTGGTGCATTTGTAAGTAAATACCAGGGTGAACAAACACCGGTTGGAAGACAATACACCAATGATTATCCAATTTACAGGAACGCGGATCTATTATTG
>JBDTWP010000313.1:0-8488 GCA_040006615.1 Ferruginibacter sp. | reverse complement strand
AGCATCGGATTCATAACCCGAAGGTCGGCAGTTCAAGTCTGCTCCCCGATACAAAAATGCCTTGCTTTTTAGCAGGGTATTTCTATTTTAACCATTACCCACAATGATTTAAAGGTTAATATAACCTTAGTCTCTAAGCCTAGCCCTTGTTTTACTTCCCGGCACATTACTGCTCAGCCCCGCAATGTCCCAAATTGCCTGAATGATGGGGACCGGGCAGAGGAGAACGCGCTCAGGCTATGCATGAAATTTCAAGTCAATAAGTCAGGGAGATCTGAGTCCATTTAGGGCATATTTGACCATTTTGCCCGATTTTGGCCTGTTTTGGCCCGTTTGGTAGGTATTTTTTCAGGTAGTTGTTTTGCTCAGGGTTTGTTCAGCTTTTACTCTGCTTTTACTCTGGTATTGGAAATTTCCCGGAAATGCCATAACGGCAGTTATTTAAAATAACCCTTATTTGGTAGAGGCTTTACCCGGCTTTGAGTTGTGAACTATGCCAGATAATGACCAGGTATAACGCAGTATATATCTGGTGGCATGGCACACCTGAATAAATGGGTTAAGTTTTAGTAATTGCCCGCTTTATTGCTCCTGGTGATGCTCTTCTTTGTTATTACTAAGAGCTGTTGGTACACCAGGCATGGTTTTTTCATACTCCACGAAGTACATATCCAATTCTCCCAGGTTTTTTGCATATATCTTTCCCCGGTGGCTGCATTCAAACCGGTCCTTTATAATCTTATACGTGTCTGCTGAAATATTTACCCTGCCCGGAGTGCCATTGCTTTCCATCCGGCTTGCGATGTTCACTGCGCTGCCCCAGATATCGTAGGCATATTTCTTTTTGCCAACCACACCGGCTACTACAGGTCCGATATGCACCCCGATCCTTATTTCCCAGGCTTCGTGACCCCCTTCTATCCGGGATATATTGTGCTTTTCTACAAAACTCTGTATTTCCATCGCTGCTTTGATTATTTTATATGCATGATCCGGGTCAGGCGAAGGGATATTTCCCGCACACATATAAGCATCCCCGATAGTTTTTATTTTTTCAAGATCATGTTTTTCCATGATGTTGTCAAATGCTATGAAACATTCATTTAATTCTTCCACCACTTCTTCGGGAGATAGTTTATCAGCAATAGATGTGAATCCTTTAAAATCGGTGAATAAAATAGACACTTCCTCAAAATGCCGCGGTTTTGATTTACCATTGATCCGCAATTCGGAAGCTACCTGCCTGGGAAGTATATTCAGTAACAGGTTCTCAATCTCATCTTTTTGTTTATCTAAAATTTTATTGGTTTTTGCTTTTTGCCAATAGTTGCGGTAGATAATGATAACAATAATCAATAACAGGCCCAACCCGATTGTAACTCCAATCCTGGCTTGCTTTTCTGATTTTATTTCAACCTGTTTCCTGGTGAGTTCAACTTCCTTCTTGGAGAGTTCGAAGTCGAATTGAAGCTGATTTAATTTCTTTTTACTCTCAATATTATAAAGGGTGTCCTTAATATCGGAATAGAGTGATTGGTAAAAAAAGGCATTTGAAAAATCATTTCTTTTTGAATAGGCAGACGCCATATCATGGTACAGATCCTTTAATTCAATTTTTAAATCTTCAATTTCCTCAGCAGCAACTTTTGTCTTGTGGTAGTATTCGATGGCAAGCGCTGTGTTATTTAATTTAAAATACACATCAGCAATGCCTTTCAGGCTATGAACCACTTCGAGCTGATCATCAAATTTCCTGGCAATATCCAAAGCCTGGTTGTGAAACTGAAGTGCCTCAGTTAATTTTCCCTGTTTAAGGTATACTTTACCTATTCCATTGACAGAAAAAGCGGATGACAAACTATTCCCCGCAGCCTTTATTGATTTTTGAAAATATTCCAGGGCTTTCTGGTTATCATTTTTATCAGTATATATTTCGCCAATATTTCCTGTTATCCCTACATATTCTTTCATATTGCCACTACTTTCTACCAGGGGTATGGCCTTAAGGTAGTAAGTGAGAGCAACGGGATCTTTTTTATTATAATACACACCACCAATATTTGACAGGGCTGTAATCATCCTTAAAGTGTCACCTGACTTTTCAGCAAGTTGCAATGACTTTAAAATGTATTCCAACGCTTTGGTATCTGCTCCCTGGTTCAGGTAAATGGCGCCAATATTATTTAATAGATTGGAGATGCCGACATCATCCTTTAAATTTTCAAAGATTTGTAACGATTGGTTCCAATAGTCGAGCGTTTCAGGATATTTACCCTTCATGTAATACACCAATCCAAGGTTTTTCAGCGCATAACCTTCTCCTCTTGGATAGCCTATTTTCGCAGCCATTTCTTTAGCCTGGAAAGCCAGGCTGATTGCTTTTGAGGAATCGCTTCCGACAAGGCTTTTACTTTCGTCGTTGAGTCTGTTTACAGCAGCCGTATCTCTGGCAGGCAATGCCTGTCCGTTAGCTGCAAAATCTGCAACAAAAAACAAGATCAATAATACTACTCTCACCCACGACACTATTAAGGTTTCTAATATCGGAAACGGGGTTTATTCGGTTCCTAAAAAAAGAAGGAACAGAACTTAAACCTATTTCTTCCCTGCAAGTTACATTTTTATAAACCTAAACGTCTTAATGCCGGCAGCTGTTTTAGCTGTTATAAAATACACCCCTTTTGCCAGATGGGAAATATTCAGTTCATAGGTGCCTTCATTTATTCTTCTTGAAGAGATTGCGTTCGTTTTCCCTACGGCATCAAATACCTGGAACCCATTTACCGACTTCACATCACCATCGAGTTGTAGCCTTACAAAAGTTGAAGTAGGATTGGGATAAAGTCTGGTTTGCTTCCTGTCAGCTATTGATTTTGTTACAGTTGGTGCTTTACCTCCTGATCTTAATGAAAAACCCGGACCTACAGTCAAAGTACCATCCTGGAATACAATTCTGTAATTTGGATTAAAATAACAACCACCTGCAATTATCGGGTAATCCCCCTCTGGCGACGAAGTCGATGCTGTTGTATTGCCCGTAATGCCATCTGCCGGATTTATAATCACTACGGCAATCGCATCATTTCCAATCTGGTCATGCAGCTGGTGGCCAAATTGGTAGCAGGAATACAACCAGGTTGATTGTTGGGTAATATAATAGACTCCCGGTCTTAAGGGAGCGGTAAAAGTATTATAGACCATTCCCGAATGAGGGAAAGTACCACTAACATCATAACAGGTGTCAAAATTATTTCCGCTAAACTGATCATTGGTCATGCCAATATAATTCTGCGTTATACAACCCGGGCAGTAAGGTATGTAACCAGGGATTATATCCGAGAAATACACCTGGCTCCAGTTACCGGTTAATGTAAGGGTTTCACCGGGAGTAGCATAATAAACATTGGAACTTCCATTGATCCTGACATCGGTATAAGTCGTACGCCTTTCCAACTGGTCAATTGCCTTTGGCGATGACGGGAATTGAAGTGGTTGACATAGAGAAGCCTCTGAATCATCAAATGAAAAGCCATTATAACTGAAGGTAAATGGCGGATTGGGATCGCCGGCATTTTTGGTTTTGTTGTCAGCCGAAATGTTCAATGGCTTCTTGGTAATTATCACCAGTCCTAATCCGTAAGTCACTTCAAAATTCTCATTCACAAAGGCACCCGGTATCAATGTTTGATAACCGGCATCAAGCCCGGTTATCATATTCATAGAGAACATGCCACCCACATCTCCGGCTTGCAGGTTGATATCGTTTTCATCAACCAATACAAGTGTTTTTGCATTGTTGTTCGTGCCGTTTACATCAAAATTGTTTACCAGGGGCTGCATTTGCCCGTTTACTAACGCCTTTAACTGGCCATTTGGATAAACCCATGTCTCACCGTTTACGATCGCCTGCAACTGTCCGTTTACAATTGTATAGCTGTTCACCGCCTGCAATTGCCCGTTCACTATAGCTTTCAACTGTCCGTTTACAAGTGCCTGCAACTGTCCGTTCACCAATGCTTTCAACTGCCCGTTTTGGAAAACAACAAAAGTCACATCGCCATTTACAATTGCCATTAACTGGCCGTTGACCATTGCCAGCAGTTGACCGTTGACCAATGCCTGTAACTGGCCATTTGCGATAGGAATATATGATCCATTCACCAATGCTTTCAATTGACCATTTGCAAGTTGCGTTACACTTTGAACGGATACACCGGCTCCGTTTACCAATGCTTTCAACTGGCCATTTACCAGCGCAAGCAACTGACCATTGACATATGCTGCTAATTGCCCGTTTACCAGGGCCTGTAACTGGCCATTTACTAAATTGAAGCTGGTGGTTGGAACATCGGTTACCACACCATTTACCAATGCCTTAAGCTGGCCATTCACAAGGGCTTTCAACTGGCCATTGACTAACGCCTTCAATTGTCCGTTGGATAACTGAAGATCCTGCGCAATTTCCAATTCACCATTCTCCAATACCATAAGCTGGCCATTCACAATAGCTACAAGCTGGCCATTTAGCAGTGGCTGCAATTGTCCATTTACGATCGCCATCAATTGGCCATTGACCAATGGTGTTAATTGCCCGTTCACCAACGCCTTCAACTGGCCATTCACTAAGGCTAGCAATTGTCCGTTCACCAGGGCCTGCAGTTGCCCGTTTACCAATACCATGGGCTCGTTATTTACCAGGGCCTGCAGTTGCCCGTTCAATACCGATAAATCCACAGTAACCTGCTGGCCATTCACAATAGCCAGCAACTGTCCGTTTGTAACGGCTGCCCAAATACCGTTTACGAGTGCCAGAAGCTGGCCATTCTGGAAAGCCATATCCTGTGCATCAGTAAATATACCATTAACCAATGCCTTTAACTGACCGTTTACAAGAGCCTGCAACTGCCCATTTACCATGGCTAATAGTTGCCCGTTCACCATGGGTTGAAATTCTCCGCCTGGGACCGCAGCTTTAGCGCTTCCATTCGTCAATGCCTTTATGTTTAGAAATGCTCTTGCATTGGCATTTGCCAAAGCACCAACCATCGTTGACTGTGATGGGTCCGATTGATAATTCTGCAAAGACTGGGCAGAAACATCAACAATGAATCGCTGGTCTCCAATCTGAGAGGGATTAAGATTATTGACAAGGGCCTTCAACTGGCCGTTTTGCACAATGAATTTTCTTGCATTCAGCACAGACTGGAAACTTGCCATTACACTCATATTGGTAAGGTCAATCGCGGGATTTTGATTATTAAGTCCATTAATTACAACCAATCCATTATCAGCTAAATATTTTGTATGCAACGATTTCACCTCCTCCAGCAGACCGGGAGAATTAACGCCTGACTGATCCAACTCGTAGGTGTAGGTGATACCGTTGAGATCGTCTCCATATTTTATTACCTTGGTATTTGGAGTGATTTTCAACGTCATTCTTTCAACCGTCAAAGTACCGGGCTCAAATTGAAATAAGTATTGTGACAAGAGCGGGTCATTGTTTGGTAGCGGGGTAGTCCGGGCAATAGAAATGCCATACGAACGGGGGCTGCTTAATGTGGTAGCATTGGTGATCATCGTCAGGTCATCCAGCTTCAGTCCTGCCAGTGTAAGGCTTGTTTGACTGATGTCAGATGTGTCCGAACCAATTACGATCGAAACTTTTGGAGTTAGAAGAGGATTCTCCTGGCCGTACCTGCGGCTTTTATTTTCTGCCTTAACTATAACCCTGGTGCTTGCACTGAAAAAATGCAGTGCTTCAGATTTACCACCATCCAGGCCGCTTGGGCTTTTGGCAGGATTGAATAATTGAAATGGAGGATCCTGGCCGGGGGGAATTGCAGGGACAGTTGCAATAGCTGTACCAACACCTGTGAGCGCATTAAAGGAAACGGTGGTGGCAACCGGCGAATTGTTTACATAGATCTGGGTAGTACTGGCTAAATATTTACCTGTTATTTTCACCATAAATGGTTGAATACCGTTTTGTTGCCCGGGAGTAACTGCCTCTAATGTTGATATTATTGGCCTTGCATTGGCTATTTGCCCTACCGCAGAATCAGCCTGTACATAGCCATAGCCTCCTTCAAATGAAAAATTACCCGGCAGGTAAGAGAATTTTCCTGCTGAAGATTGTAATTGTTGACGTATTTCGGAAGGGCTTACCGTCGTTTGCAGGTTATACTTCTTTCGTCCCTGGATTAGCAAAGCCCCAACCGCAGCCACATGCGGCGCAGCAGCAGACGTGCCAAAGAAATTGGGATCAGTATCACCATCGTTAAATGGTGTGCCGCCAAGATTTACAGTTGTATTGACGCCATTTGGCCCGATCAGCTCAGGTTTATTCCGGGTAATAAATGTATTATTCTGCAGCGTAAAAGTTCCGCCCCTGGATGAGAAAGAAGCCACACCCGGCCACACCGGGGTAAAAGGTGGAATATTTGCATAAAGCATTGCACCAATTGAAATAGCGCCGGCAGCATTAGGATGTCCTACTATCGAAGAGCCACCTGTTTGATAGTCCAATATGGTACCTTCACCGCGGAATATGACATACTTACATCTTACATTGACGTTACCCGCCGCTCTTACTATCATCAATTTTGCATTTGTTTCTTCTGTTACCTTAAAAGCACAAATTTCAAAGGGATCGCCAAAGAGATTGCTTCGGTTAAAACCAAATAATTGGAATCCATTTGCACTTACAAGGTAAAGATCCAGGTCTGTTTGAACACCGGTAGCACTTCCCAGTGAACTAAATTCATCACTCCACTGCAGGGCGATGGTATAGGAACCAGGTTTCAGGTTTATGGTTTGATAAATGTCTGCGGCATTGGGCCCAAACTTATGGATCTGGCCTGTGGGAATGATCGCGGTGTTAGTGACACCATTAAAAACAGCCTCGTAAGATTTGTTGCCAAAATTACCCGCCGAAGTAAAATAAGTAACCCCCTGTGCCACTGCCTGGTTCACCGCCTGTGCTACTACACCATCTCTTTGGAAGGGTTCTGTTATATATGTCAGGTCATCAACTATTATATCGCATGCACCGCCTGGTAAGGTCGGAGAGGCCAGTTTTTGAATGGCACCGGCAAAGCTGCCGGCACTTTGGAAACCGGTGTGAAATGCAAGTTTTGCTTTGGGAGCGATATCATGCACAATTTGCAACATGGCCCTGCCTTCATCAATACCACGTTGTACCAGGTCTTCTACTACTTGTACAGGATCCGGGTTTTCACTGGGTTGCCCGGTTGATTTTATCCCGGGAAGATCGCCCTCGTTAACATCAGTTTGCGCTCCTTGTTTTGCGTCATAGCTATCTGAGATCACTCCAATTTTTACGCCACTGCCATCTAATTCAAATCTTTCCCTTACACTATTCGAACGCATGGTGATATCTCCCTGCGTTGTCACTTGTCCTGTATTACTGATAGGTGGATATAATGGGCGCACAAAGTCAATCCTTGTATTACCGTTAAGCTGTGTTAATTTATTAATTGGGAAAAGGCCTGTAATTACGAAAGTACTTGGGCCATTATTTACTGTATCTGTCATTCCTAAAGCAGCCAATTGTGTTTTTAGTGTATTATCATTGGCCTGTTTGCTGATCACTTCAATCATCACTTTGCCGGTGTTATCCAATAAAAAAATTTCATTATCGGGGATGGCTGTTATGGCTGAAGTATTTTGCGATAGCGAGAACAATTCTGCACCTATGACATTATTGGCCGTAGTCACTTTTCCATTGGCGGGAGCCGGGTAATAAGGATCTATATACCCGGGACCTGTGCCTACTGCGGCCGCCTGGTAAACCAGCTTGAGGTTTTGGTCCAACTCTACTTTTTTACCACTCCACAATGCGCCTAGTACATGTGGGGTGTTAAAGGGGTTTAGACTTTTAAAAGATATTCCCCCATTGGGTGCCCACACATTTCCCAGCCAAACATAACTGTTGGCCGGCAAAGTAAGGGGCCCGGTTATACTGAAGGTCAATCCGCTATTGGATGAACCACTACCATGGATTTCTGTATAGATACGGGAGGGAAAATTTCCATTTTTGGTACCGACTGTAAGTTTTCCCCATTTTGCGTCCTTTATGATGAAGATGTTAATAGCCCCCGTAGTAGTATTTTTAAAATCAAACATAAGCTTATTAGAGGTGGTGCCATTATCAACTTCGTTAAAGATGTAGTTTCCCGGGCCGTTAAAGGTGAGTGTTTTACTGCCCGTCAGGGCAAGTTTTTTATATTTTCCCGGAGAAATCGTTTGTGTACCTGTGATATTAGTCGTTCCCACCTGGTTGTCGAATGCTGTGTTGTTCGGCATGGACGGCAACACAGGCAACGTAACAACATTAACGATACCTCCTGTGGGCACGGGCCCCGAATAATTGGTTGAACTGGGCGCGGGCACAGCTACCTGCCCTGTTACCGTGGTGACAAAAGGACTAGCCTGGTTTTTCAATAATATTTTTCCATTGGCAGTA
>JBDTWP010000312.1:0-8491 GCA_040006615.1 Ferruginibacter sp. | reverse complement strand
AAAAAATAAATCATCACGGCAAACGTGCAGATGCCATTGTAAAAGGCATGTTGCAGCACAGCCAGTCAAGTACAGGCCAAAAAGAATCAACCGATATCAATGCATTAGCTGATGAATTTCTTCGTCTCTCTTATCACGGACTTCGTGCAAAAGATAAATCATTCAATGCAACGCTAAAAACCGATTTTGATACAACGATGGGAAAAATAAATATTATTCCACAGGATATCGGCAGGGTGGTATTGAACCTACTCAACAATGCGTTTTATGCGGTGAATGAAAAAAAGCGGGCTGCAAATCTTGAAGGTTTTCAAAACCTTCAGGGTTTAAATTACGAGCCAACAGTTTCCGTAAGTACAAAAAAAATTGGTGACAAAGTTGAAATAAGAGTTAGTGATAATGGTAATGGCGTCCCACAAAAAGTAATAGATAAAATTTTTCAGCCCTTCTTTACTACAAAACCAACAGGACAGGGAACCGGATTGGGATTGAGTTTGAGTTATGATATTATTAAAGCACATGGTGGCGAAATAAGAGTGAACACAAAAGAAGCCCGCCTGAATGGCGAAACCGGGCAGGGAGCAGGAACGGAGTTTATTATTTCTTTACCGGTTTAAATAAATACTTGTTATTGCCTGCTGCCCCGCTAAAATAATCACGGCCAGAAGAAGCAGGGCAAAGTTCAATATTACCAATGCAATGGCAGCTTCATAATATAGCTGAACAAGTTTGTATGCTGCTGCAGCGCTTAGTTTTTCATAATAAAATGATTATATTCGATAAGGCGTCAATTCCGGGGCCTGTTAAAATAAATATACCTTGGCAAAAATACTCATCACTGGCGCCAGTAAAGGAATTGGATTTGCAACTGCACTTGCATTCGGGCGTGCAGGCCACACCGTTGCGGCTGCAATGCGTAACCCGGCCGCACTGCCATTTCTTGGCTGGCGCCAGAGCATGACCGACGAGCAGTGGATAGAGCTGGGAGCGATGGAAGACGATGCCTGGTACGACCGCATTGAATCCGACTTCTCCATGAAAGTTCGTCCATAGCAGTAGCCTGTATTAATCCCGGCCTTTAAATCCGGAATTCCAATTACTGAATAAAAAATAAAAAATGAATCATTTCAAATCAATCGCTTTCTTTTCTGTATTTCTTTTCTGCATAATCACAGAGCCAGCATTTTCTCAGCCATCGCGTTTTAGTCTTAATAAATACATCGACAAAGGCGACACGCTAAATTACCGGCAACTTTATCCTGATTCAGATACGCTGCGAAAATATCCGCTCGTGATTTTTTTGCATGGCTCGGGTGAACGGGGCAATGACAATGATGCTCAATTGAAATGGGGTGTAACGAATTTTGCCACAGATCAGAATATGATGCTGCATCCTGCTTTTGTGATAGCTCCCCAATGTCCTGAAAAAATGAGCTGGGCTAATTTTTCACGTGAGAAAAACAGTTTGGAAATGCACCTGCAATCCACGCCTGCAAAACCAATGGAACTTTTGATTGGACTTATTCACCAACTTGTAAAAACCCTGCCGATTGATAGCAACCGCATTTATATTACCGGGCTTTCCATGGGTGGTTACGGAACTTATGATGCTATTGAGCGATACCCGCATTTGTTTGCAGCAGCGGTTCCGGTCTGCGGCGGCGGTGATGTATCAAAGGCTCCATATATAGCGCATTTGCCAATATGGATTTTTCATGGTGCGGAAGACCCCGCGGTGAACCCGGTTTATTCTTTAGATATGTTGCAGGCATTAACAAAAGCTGGCGCCCATCCCGGGTTTACACAATACCCGGAATCAGGGCATTTTTCATGGCTTGGTGCATACAGTGATGCATTAATGATTGAATGGCTGTTCCGGCAGCATAAGTAAATCAATAGTGTGCCTGGTACAAGGGGGTAGAATTAAATTTTTGATCGCTTTTTCACTACCAAACTTACCAGGCAGGGAACCGGATTGGGTTTGAGTCTGAGTTTTGATATTATTAAACCACGTGGGGGCGATATAAAAGTGGAGACGGAAGGAAGCTGAATGAACTGAATTTATTATTCAATTACCAGGCAACTCATGAAATTTAAAATGAAAGTGAAAATAAAAATAAAAATAATCCTCATATTTATTGTTTTGTGTTGTTCGTATCTGGTTAACGCTCAAAATAATTATGCAGATAGTTTGCGACAACGACTTACATCAGCCAAGGAAGATGTAGACAGGGTTGATTTACTCTCCCAATTGGCACGATTTTACATTTTCTTTTATCCTGACACAGCCGAAAACTATGGCAAACAAGGATTACTGCTGGCGCAAAAGATAAATTATAAGGCAGGAGAAGCCAATTGTATGTTGTCATTATGTTTGAGTCTTACTTTTTCGGGAAATTATACCAGCGCCTTGGATTATGGGCTGAAAGCCTCACCCTTACTGGCAGATTTGCATGATACCACATTGCTTATCTGGAATAATTTGCAAATATCGAGTTGTTACCGGCAAATGGAAGATTATGATCAGGCATTAATCTATGGTTTTAATTCAATAATATTATTCAAATACTTTCACGCTGACCCCGGCCAGGTAAGTGTAGGATTTGGAGTGATTGGCTCCATTTTTGAAAAGAAAAATCAACTCGATTCTGCATTGTATTATGAACAAAGAGCTTTCGCATTGGATACCGGTTGGTGTCAACTATTTCAATTCATAGGGCAGACATATGCTAAAGCAGGCAATATAGATATGGCGTTAGATTATTATAGAAGAGGTTTACACAATGCTGTAATAGAGAATAATTCGGTCGTCTTTATAAACCTGTGTAATAATCTTTCCAAAGTTTTTGAATTAAGAGGGCAAATCGACTCTTCTATATTCTATGCCAATAAATCGATTCCGCAGTCTGGAATAAAAACCAATCCTGAAGGTTTATTGGAAGCCTCAACTCAGCTTGCCAGACTTTACGAGATGCGGGGAAAGCCAGACAGTACGATAAAATACCTGAAAGCTGCAAATACTTTAAAAGACAGTTTATATAGCCGGAAAAAAACGAGGGAAGCGCAAAATTTTGCCTTTAATGAAAAGCTACATCAACAGGACCTTATAGCCCAACATCAAAGGGATGATAACAGGATAAGAGTAGCTGTATTACTTGCTGTGATGCTCATCTTTTTACTGATTGCTTTTTTTCTTTGGCGAAATAATCAGCAAAAGCAAAAAGCAAAAAATAAAATTGAGAAAGCATATTCCGATCTTAAATCTACACAGGCACAACTGATACAATCTGAAAAAATGGCTTCGCTTGGAGAACTCACCGCCGGAATTGCTCATGAAATTCAAAACCCTTTAAACTTCGTCAATAATTTTTCGGATGTGAATAAGGAATTACTTGCAGAACTAAAAGATGAGGTAGATAAAGGAAACATGGCGGAAGTAAAAGCTATTGCAAATGACGTTATAAATAACGAACAAAAAATAAATCATCACGGTAAACGGGCAGATGCAATTGTAAAAGGGATGTTGCAACATTCACGCTCAAGCAGCGGCACAAAAGAACCTACAGATATCAATGAATTAGCTGATGAATATTTGAGATTGAGTTATCATGGATCGAAAGCAAAAAACAAATCTTTTAACGCAACAATTGAAACTGATTTTGATAACAGCGTTGGAAAAGTAAATATCGTCCCGCAGGATATCGGAAGAGTATTGCTTAATTTATACAATAATGCCTTTTATGCTGTCAATGAAAAAAAACAAATAAGCACCGATGGCTATGCACCAACAGTTTCAGTGAGTACAAAAAGATTGGGTGATAAAATTTCTATCGGTGTAAAAGATAACGGCAATGGCATCCCTCAAAAATTAGAGGATAAAATATTTCAACCCTTCTTTACCACTAAGCCCACCGGGTAGGGAACAGGCCTGGGTTTGAGTCTGAGTTATGATATTATTAAAGCACATGGGGGCGAAATAAAAGTGGAGACGGAAGAAAGCGAAGGAACGAAGTTCATAATTGAACTGCCGGTTAAAAATGTTTGATGAAAAAGATTTTGTTATTAACGTGATTAGAAAAGCAATTTTTGTTGGGATGCACCCTTAATAAAAATGAAATAATTTAGCATTTTAAAAAGGAGATCATCCGTGATCTCTAGTTCAATGATATACAATTTGGGAGGTACTACCATAGGGTCGAAATGAACAAGGCTTTCAAGGTAAGCATGTGAATTACGGCACTGTTGTACAACAAGTATGCAATATGCTCTAACTCATGGTACTCTTTTTTCCCTTTGATAATTGTCTTACGGGAAATAGTAACTGTTATTTATTTAGAATTCCTTAGTAATTAAGACAGAAAGTACATCTTTAATGGCCCATGGTTCTTTACTTCAATTTCTCCACGGTATTCACAGGGAAATTCATCCTTAATCTCATTATATGTGATCTCAGATAGATTCACCCTGCCTGGCTTTGACATGGATTCCATACGGGACGCTATGTTTACAGTATCTCCCCAAATATCATATTGCCATTTTTTTATTCCGACAATTCCTGCAACAACCGATCCTGTATGTACCCCGATTCTGACTTCAAAATGACTTAAGGCATCCGGGGCGTTGAGCTCTCTATTCACCAGATCGATCATTTCCTTTGAAGCATTGATCACATTTTTTGCATGCGCTCGATTTGGTGTTGGAAGGCCACAGGCACACATATAAGAATCACCAATTGTTTTAATTTTCTCAAGATTATATTTAGTAGTGATCTCATCAAATCCTCTGAAATAGAAATCGATGCTTTTCACCAGTTGTTCTGGTTCTACTTGTTCAGCTAATTTGGTAAAGCCTGCAAAATCGGTAAATAAAACAGTTACCTGGTTAAATTTCATTGCATCTACTTTGCCGTTTCGCTTCAATTCCTCAGCAGTCTCTGCCGGTAAAATATTAAGCAGGAGCGTCTCCGATCTTTTCTTTTCTCTTGAAATATTTCTGAAATACCAATATAAGGTGATCAACATCACCGTCGCCAGACAAAGTATAATGAAAAGAGAAATAACCGTGATGCGCTGGTTTTGTTTTTCCTGCTTCACCAGGTCCACTTCTACCTGCTTCTGCGATACTTCGTAATCCGTGCGCAGGTCAGCCATTTTTTGTACAGATCTGATGTTATTAACACTATCCCTGTATACTATGTGCTCTTTGTAGTACTTGAAGGAAATACCCGGGTTTCCGGCTTTTTCATATAATGCTGAAAGCTTTAGGTTGGCATCACTGATCTGATCTTTCAGTCCGTATTGTTGTGCAAGTTTCAGGCTTCTTTGTGCATAGCTCAAAGCGGTATGCTCGTCTCCTTTTTTAAGATAGATGTCACACATGGATAGGAGGTAGACACAGATAGGATAATAATCACCTGATTTTTCCAGTATCGGGATGGCCTCATTGATGTTTTTTTCGGCCAGGCTGTTTTGCCCGGTATTGGCATACACCATCCCGATATTGCCGAGGGTGTAGGCCTTCCCGATCAGGTAATTGGCCTTTTCATAGATCATTCCTGATTCCCTGAAATACAAAAGCGCTGAATCATAATCCTTAGTGTTAAGGAATTCATCACCGGCATTTGAAATTGCTGATCCTAAGGCAACTGAATTACCTTGTTGCCGAAGAGTGGCGATCGCTTTATTGTAGTAAAGCATCGCATTTTTATGATTATTTGAGATAGAGTAAATGTCAGCGATTGCACCATATGCAGTTCCTTCACCCGGAATATAGCGTGCATTCCTGGCGGCTTCCACCGCTTTGAAATAGGCTTCTATCGCATCTTCCAAATCGCCTGTCAGCCTCTTTTTATTTCCCTTTTGCAGATAACCTCTGTATAGATATAAATTGTTCCCTTTTAGCTTGGATAAGCTTATAAGTTCCTCAGCATATTTTAAAGATAAACCGAGGTTTTTAATTTCGTTGAAAGATAAATTCCTGAGTAATTCCAGCTTTGCTGTATCTCTGAGCGTATCTTCCTGGTAAATCCTGGCCAGGCTATCCGCCAGTTTCTGATCCTGGCCAGAAATACGATGAGTTATAATACAAAAAAATCCTAGCAATAAATAATAAGCTTTCCTATTAAAAGACATAGCTATGGTTTAGTTATTAACTTGAATTTTTGGGTCGTAACCATAGGTTTCTCCGTTTTGCGACCAATAAATTGAATAGGTTTCTACTCCAGGTTTTATATTATTCCTGATTTTTCCTGTCCAGTCTGAACCTTTCTTGGCGGGGGCGGCGGGGCTGGGGTCCGGTTCGAATAAATCTCTATGAACATCATCTTTAATCAGGATAGAATCAATTTCTTCAACATTTATAATCCAGGATACCGTATCACCTGGTCGGACAAAGGTTGTTCCCTCATCCGATACATCTGACAGTGTTAGTAAACTTTGTGTGGGTTGTACTTTGTTGGGTGTGCTCCCTGTAATTGTGATTGTGTGATGTGCCATGTTTATGGTTTTTAGATTAATAATATCCCTGGTTGGGTTTTGATTGTATTCTGAAGAAATGAATTGTAGCATGCACGACAGGTATTTTTAATTTATCAATCGTTTTTAACGGTCAAATCATATAAGGATAATCGACCGGTAAATCTAATTCGCGATACCGGTAATTTTCTTTTCAGCTATTAAAATTAACTGTTATGAAATATAAATAAATAATACCAGATAGTTTACACTTTCAGCTTTTTTTATTTCCAACCTTCCCGCGTTCAATCCCAAAAGTGAATAAAGGGGTTAATAAATTAACAGGTACTAAAAAGATATTTATACCAAAAAGGTATAATAAAAAGTTCCTTTATACCATTATAAATCCTAAACCCATCTACCGGATGACGGGTTAGTCCATTAATTCCTTCAAAATATTTTCAGCCTCAGCGGTTGTTTTAATATAGCTCTTAAAAACCCATTTGGCAAACAAATAAAAGAAAGGGAATCCGGTGGCATACCAAATCCAAAGCCGGGTTTCTTTAAAAAAATCTATGCCGCCAATGAGTTGGCCCATAACTGGCAGGATTACCAGTATTAGTATTGATCCGAGATAAAAACTTAACTTTTGAATGAATACAAATTGTATTTTCCCTTTTGAATATTCCTGAAGAGATTCTTTGTAATTGTTATTCAGAATATTTATTGATCGGATTTTACGAATTGCTTTGATAGATAATAGTGGCATCAGGAATAAGATAAATGCGGAAATTATACCACAAACCAGCAAATACGCAGTGTTTAGTTTTTGAAAATTGATAAGTATGAATATGATCTCTGCAAGGCAGGCCAACGCTCCTATTGCTTCAGGAATCAGTATTTTACTTATTTTATTTCGGTAGTCTGCCCTTGTCATTTTGATAACTAATGAATCGGTTAATTTTTTTTGTTTTTCAATCTCTATAGATAATTCTTCCCATAGAGTTTTCATTTCTTCTAATTCCATGATTTACTTTTTTTAATTGATTTGAGATATTATTTTCTGTTTAATTCTTCCTAAACGAGTACCTACGTTGGTGGTAGTAAACCCCGTTATACTTGCAATTTCGGCATGAGTTTTTCCTTCCAGGTAAAGAAGTATAATACCCTTTTCTATGTTGTTTAATTTTTTTATAAGATTAAATAAAACTTCACTTCGCTCATCCATTACAGTGTCGGATATGTCTGTTATATTTAATGGCAATTGATCAATCGGTACCTGATTTCCTTTCCTTTTCTCTTTATTTAAATGGGCAATAGAAGTATTCAATGAAATGCGATAGATCCACGTACTGATTTTAGATTCATTTCTAAAAGAACTGAAAGATTTCCAAAGCTGGTAGACGATCTCCTGGTACAGATCCTGCCCATCTTCTTTGCTCAGGCTGTATATTTTGGTAACCTTATATATAAGGCCTTCGTTTGCCTTAATAATACCAATGAACTCTTTTTCTCTTTGCATTATAAATGTGCTTCAAATAATTAGTATGGAAAGAGTTGAAAAAATCACAAAAAAACTATTCTTTTTTTAACAGGGACTAAATTATCCGATATGGCGGATAAAACAAGGGGATAAATGACAATTGTGGTGAATCCCGGTTTTTCAGGAATAATCTTTCTACTTTCCGGAAGAAAAGGTGAAAGAATGTTTACATCTTTTTTCACCATAGCCCATCCACCCATCTGCCCTATCCACCTATGTGCCCTATACACCTATTTGGTTTACCTATGTGCCCTATGTACCTATGTGGTTCTCCTATATGCCCTATACACCTATGTGGTTCATCTTAATTTGTTTTAGAACTACGACCGTCCTTTCAGAAAATATGCCCTGGCATGGAAATCAAAAAAACTAATTCAGTTTGCATCTTTTTTCGCCATAGCCCATCCACCTATGTGTCCTATCCACCTATGTGTCCTATGTACCTATGTGGTTCATCTTAATTTGTTTTAGAACTACGACCGTCCTTTCAGAAAAT
>JBDTWP010000311.1:0-8507 GCA_040006615.1 Ferruginibacter sp. | reverse complement strand
GCCAAGACTATTATCGGTTGTACAGGCATCAACCAATACATTAGAGGAAGATAATACAGACAGGGCCTCAGATCCACTCATATTGAAATCACAGTTTCTAACAATAATGTCAGTTCCTCCATTTATCCTGACTCCGTGTTTACCTGAACCATAGAAGGATATATTAGTTAATGACAAAGCTCCAAACTGGCTGTTAAATAAGGTATCTACTGTGGCTGCCTCAATAGTGTACGCACCAGGATCATTATTGGAAAAATACATTCTTAATTTGTTATTAGAGCCATCCTGCCACCATTCTCCATCCTGATCCAGGGTTCTTGGATCTCTTTGAAAAAAGTAACCATAATTAACTCTTGGTGTTTGACCAATAGATGCGAAATTTACCTTACCCGCTGAATGAGAAGTAACAATCGCCCGTATTATATCCCACCGGACAAATCTAATAACCACTTCAGCGCCTGACCAGTTGGTTACGGAGGAGAGCGCAGGCCCGGTTATGGAGGTACTTGTTGCTGCTGTATAGGTTAAATATCCCTTGTTTGTTACGTCCGCGTTTGGGTACCTGCCAACCTGTTGAATAACTCTATTTCTTAATACCAGATTATTGGTGGCTTTCACTTTGACCGTAGGAGCTTCCCATATATTACCACCTAAATTTACCCATCCGGTAATTGGCGAAAGTCCTGTAATGACAGGTTTTGCCCCGTTGCCGTATGCACCGAAATTGAGATTAGCCCGTTTTACAATGATTCCTCCGTAAAAACTGTCACCACGCTTAAATAAAATAGTATCATTTGCGGCAAAAACAAAACTATTTACCTTTGCAATGGTCAACCACGCAGTACCGGTTGTCAGGCCGTTGGCAGCATCATTTCCGGTATTGCTCACATAGTACACATTACCTGCAAACACCGAAGAAGAAATAAGTAATAGTAGTATTGGTAATACCTTCATTTTGTTCTTTTAATTAACCAACAATTGCATATTTAATTACGCTCGGAGGCATCACCTTTATTACTGGTAAAGGATTGCCCACCCAAGTATGCTTTTACTGTAAATTTATGCTCCTTACCTCAGTTGTAATTTCCCTGCCATAGATTTCCGTCTACAGGGAGAGAATTACACGCTGACCGGTTGCCCTGCACTATCGAAATTATTCATTTGAGTCAGTACAATTATCAAATTATAACTGGCTCTTGTGAACAGGGATAAATAGCTCTTCTAATTGCTGGTGTAGGGTTGGATATTTATAATACTTGTAAATATAAACACATATTTAATTGCTTTCCATAAAATCTGTAATCAGAGTCAGGGCCAACATCATCCGGGTATATTTCAATTCATGCTGTCCCGGGGCCCAACAAAACAATATACACCATAAGCAAAGTGCTTATTTTCAGATGGTTATAGATAGTATATATAATTCCTCCTGCTCTGGGGCGCAACAAAAACAGTATACACAAATCAAGCACAAAAGTTGTTTATATAATTAGTGTTTCCAACCTTCGTATTTTATTATTTGAAAAGTGTTTTACCGGTTTGCCGGGTAATTATTCTCATTTGTTCAAATTCTGCTATACATGCTTTTAGTCTGTCTCCGCTTATCTTTTGACCGGACATTGTGACCGGATTTATGAATGTAATATTTTTTCCACTTAATGCCGTTGCGAGTGAAATATCACCCCAATTCAGAAACCGGGGAAGATGAATGCCGGTACTAAAAAACTCGATAGCATCCCGGTTGTCAAACAGATAGCTGACCGGGGCATCCTCCAGGGTCACGTTCCCGATATTCCCTTCCAGTGCTGCCAGGTATAAACCTGCAAGTCCTGCTTCTTTGCTTCCGTTTATACTTACATTAGTCGCCTTATACCTGGAACCAATAAATCGAGTAACAAGGCTAAGCTCTTTTATCCATTCACCCATGACAGTTTTACCTAACAACAAATAAGACTTGGTTAGCGTGCGAAGTCTTCCTATGCTATCGTTCGAATTCAGAGAAGCTGAACCATTTTCTCCTGTACCGGAAAGGTCCACAATTGCAATTCCGGTACCTGATTTTATAAATTCCCTTACTAAATCAAGTGAAATATTTTCTTTTCCCGCCGGGTTACAGATTATTACAAATTCTTTTAATTTACCGGGCGGAGCATGGAGCAATACGGGGATAAGTTTATCATCAGAAGATTCCAGAGCAATCCTGCTCCAGCCGTTTACTTTAGCATATTCATGAACTTTACTTAAATTTGATTTTCCTGTAGCTCTTAAAATATTTCTCAATTCATTTCTCTTTAATACAATATTAAAGGATTTGGTATTTAGAAGAATAGTTCTTAACTCATTTCCTCTTCGTTTACAGAATTCTTCCGTAGTTAGCACCGCCGGATCTCTCTTGCCTTTGGCATATACCATTATCTGTTCATCCGGCAATGTTTTAAAAGACTTCTCTTTTATTGAAGCACCCGTTCCCGTTCCTTTTAAATGCAGATCAAACCATCCAAGCATAGATTCGCGGTCTTCAGGCCAATAGCCATGGGAAAGGTTGAATAAATCATAAGCTATATTATTTTCTGCTCCCAGCATTTCAAATACCGGTTTTGCATTTTTATAACTGCGCAGCATTTCACGTGGATAAAATGCGGCATTGGCATCCTGCCGGTGATTGCACATTTTTATTGCCCTGGGTGCGATGAGTGCGAGAACTGCGGCTTCTTCGGTAAAAGTTAATCCATCCGTCAACACTTCGCATATACAGGGAGAACCCATAACATATGCTTCAAAAGTTCCCGCGCTCACAACCGGAACTGCTGCCTTTACCCGTTCATCCAAAGCCGTTAACCACATAGTTTGGTTTCCGCCGCCACTTGATCCGGTGGCACCAATATTTTGACGGTCCACATAAGGTAAAGAACAAAGCAAATCTACTCCGCGAATATTATCGGTAATCTGAATTCCCATTAAAGACTCTCCAATATTCATAAGTGCCATACCCAGGTTATTCTCGTCTCCATGATCTTCAAAAACGCCATGAATAGTCGTCCTTTCTCCGGAGCCCCATGGATCGATGCAAAGGCTTACATAGCCATTCAAT
The DNA here is from genome assembly GCA_040006615.1 of Ferruginibacter sp. Taxonomy (GTDB): domain Bacteria; phylum Bacteroidota; class Bacteroidia; order Chitinophagales; family Chitinophagaceae; genus Ferruginibacter. Next base: position 5,416 of record JBDTWP010000311.1, on the reverse strand, counting down.
GCCAAAGTAATTCCTACCGATTGGTATTTATCATACAAACGACCTCCGGAGTAATGACCCATCATTACAATTACCCCTGGAAATTTTCCCTGCCCGGCTTTGTCATCCGGGAAGGCTTTACCTTCCGGTATATACAAATTAGCAGTTGCATATATTCCGGGACGGGTTTGAAAGGCAATATTTTTAATCGAATAGCCTTTCATTTGAATACTGCCAGTCTCTTTTATATTCAATGGCAATTTTTGACTGATCAGCGCTCCCGTTATTTTTATGATCCTGTTTTTAAGTTGAACTCTATCTGATTCCCATTGGACTTTGCTTTGAGTTAACTGGTAAAAAGGAAATCTTAGTATAGCTTCATGCCGCAGGTTGCTTTCAACCAGGTCTCCATTGTTCTCATTAAAAACATGTGGTAAGCTGTCTGTAAAGGTGTTTTTCGTGCCTGTCTTATTATCATAAACTTTAACGATGGCTGAGGTAGAAAGAAGAACCATTGAAACTGAAAAAAGGGAAATAAAGAATGGTGCTAACCTGTTTCGTAAAAAATAACTGTTCATAAGAGAAAATTTATAATTAACCAGTTCTTTATTTTTTGAATAAATTCAGGAAAAAGACAATGAAAAATGAAAACATTCCTGCTGCTTCATAGTTTATTTCCTAAATATAATAGTTATTTTATTAGTTTTTAAGTAGCATTGTAAAGTAAATGCCAGCGATGCTATTCGCAATCGTACAAGAATTAATATTTATCATAGAAAATGAATAAGGATTCAATTACAGGCAAAGTTGTCCAAAGGCTATTGTCACTCGATTTTTTGCGGGGATTCATCATGGTGACGCTGATGATGGGAGAAACTGGTTTCTTTCAAAAATTACATCATGCGTCTTCCAATTCGTTTAGCCAGTTCCTTGCCATCCAGTTTGAACATTCTGATTGGCATGGGTTAACTTTTTGGGATAATATATTGCCAGCATTTATGACCATTGCCGGTACCGCCATGGCTTATTCATACAAAAAACAACAACAGTTGGGTTACTCATGGAGGCAATCATTTTTAAAAGTGCTGAAAAGAAGCTTTTGGCTGCTTTTCTGGGGCATATTAATTTATTCTGTGCGTGGTCAGCATCTGAACTTTCAATTAAGCAATGTACTTACTCAACTGGCGTTTACAACGCTGATTGCATTCTCTGTAATAAATAAGACTGTATGGTGGCAGTTAACGGTGACTTTATTGTGCCTGTTAATTCCTGAAATATTATTTCGTTTCATTCATATTCCGGGGTTTGATCAGCCATTTGTTGAATTCCATAATTTCGGAAGTTTTATTAATAAGAGTTTGGGAATAAAAGTAGACATAGAGCATAAGACCAACTTTATAAATTTTATTGCAAGCGGGGCGCATACGACCTGGGGCCTGATGGCAGGTCAGTTATTATTTTCTAATAAAAGTGAAAATCAAAAGATCAAATACCTGGTAATTTTTGGCATACTTGCAATAGTAACCGGTCTTACGCTTGATTTAACCGGCATTACACCAATACTTAAATGGATTTCCACCAGTTCTTTTGTGCTGGTAACAGGTGGCATAACACTGGTTGCTTTGGCAATCTGTTACGAATGGATTGATGTACGCAAACACCAAAACTATCTGCGGTTTTTTACGATCGTAGGAATGAATTCAATATTCATTTACCTCTTTTTTATTTTTATTGGTGACAAGTGGTTAAACGGGTGGATGGAAATTCTTTGCAGTGAATTATTTAATCTCGCTAATGTGCCTGCCGCAATTGGAGCAACGATAGGCTGTATCGTTGTTTTTATATTGGAGTGGAATTTATGTTATTATTTGTACAGGAAAAAGATATTCTTTAAATTATAATTCTTTATAAAGAGGCATTTATTGAAGTTGAAAGATACCAGGTATTTACCTGGTTTTTTGTTTTGGAAAATAAAGAAACACCTTGGAATGCATAGTGTATAACCGGTATATTTTCCCATCAGTCACCAAAATTGGGCTGGAATGGTCACCTTCTACGATCGGGTTCTTAGGGTATTTTACCCAGTGTATCAAATCAGTTGACATTGCCACGTTAGATGACCATCCCGTTGAAGACATCATGGGCGCTGCAGACGCATGATAATATATGTAATACCTCCCATTATATTTTACAACCTGGTTTGCGGCAATAGCTCCCGAGTCATACTTTTCGGGCCCCGTTTTAATAACAGGCTCGTCCCGGACATTTATCCAGGTCTTGTGATCTTTGGATTCCGCAAGCCATATCGCGTCATCATTACGTTCGTAGAACAGGTACCATTTGCCATTTTCTATCCATACAGCAGGTGTTCCGTAAGGACTTGGAATGAATTTTCCATCCAGGGTTTGAATTTTTAAATCTCCTTCCTCCTGCCAGTTAATGCCATCCCCCGAAACGAGTGAATGGGCTATATCATTTCTGCCTTCAGCAAACATATAATATTTGCCTTCGTTTTTTACTACACACATGTCTTCGGTCCATTTCTCACTGAAAACAGGATTCCTGGCATACCTGTTCCAGGTAATACCATCCGGTGAACTGGCATAGCCCAGGTATTTGGTAACTGTATCATCGCCATTGTACCCTGTGTACCACATTTTATAAATGCCATTTTCAAAAATGATATACCCGCGTTCGCGGATTTGCCTGTCCCAGGTATCCGTGCCAGTCCCCATAAAAACCGGATTCTTTTCATATGCTACAAATTCAACCATCGCATCCGGAAATTCTTCCTTATTTATATTTCCGGTGCCTGAATTTGGCTGATTGGTGCAGCTGACAGCAAACAACATTACTATGGCTAACTGCAAATACTTAAAGTATTTCATTTTTTTTATTGATTTATCTGTTTACGCAAAAGGCATTGAATCAAAGAGGCTTGAAAAAGGCTGCAGTGAAGAGTTTCATCACAATTTGAAAATTTTCCCCGGACAATATTGAAATCCTATATTATTGATTTGGTTCATACTTTTAGAAAGATTTAAAGCGATTCTCAATTTGATTTGCCAGGCTGATTAATTATTTCTCCAGGCTGATCATTTATTTATTCCCGTATACAATTTTTCCGGTAGTAAATTCCGATCGGCTGGTTGCCTTGCAAGATACAACTGAATGAAAGACAAAGCCTGTATTTTCTGAAAGCTGTTAAAAATTGAAGATATCCCAAATTACCAGGAACAACTTTTCCCTGGCTGTTTTTATATTTAATGATAGAACAAATCATCAACTTTAAATTTTAATTTTGCAAGCAGTTGGCCGGGTAGGTTGTTATGCTATTTCCCTTCTTCGGCTAAAGTGAATATTGGATGCTTACTTAAAAACGATCAATGACGAATGAACAGACTGCAATAAAAACAACCTATTTCAGCATAGTTGGAAATACCAGTTTGGCTATTATTAAGGGTTTGGCCGGGGTTTTTGGCAATTCTTATGCCTTAATTGCCGATGCAATTGAATCAACAACCGATATTTTTTCTTCCCTTTTAGTTTTATTCGGAATTAAATATTCAAACCGGCCTGCGGACAAAAATCATCCATACGGACATGGGCGTGCAGAACCGCTAATAACATTTCTTGTGGTTGGATTTTTAATTACTTCAGCTACGATCATTGCTCATGAAAGCATCCAAAACATCGGCACATCCCACGATTTGCCGAAATCCTGGACACTTTTTGTCCTTGGGGCAATTATTATTTGGAAAGAGATTTCCTATCGTTTGGTAATCAGGAAGAGTAAGGAAACAAATAGTTCATCGTTGAAGGCAGATGCATGGCACCACAGAAGTGATGCCATTACCTCAGTTGCTGCATTTATCGGGATTTCAATTGCCATAAGCCTTGGTAAGGGTTATGAGAATGCAGACGATTGGGCTGCACTTTTTGCATCGGGATTTATTCTTTACAACAGTTATTTGATTTTCAGGCCTGCTCTCGGTGAAATCATGGACGAAGATTTATATGATGATTTATCAAATGATATCAGAAGGGTTGCTCTAAAAGTCGACGGAGTGGCAGATACCGAAAAGTGTTTCATCCGCAAATCAGGTATGCAATATCACGTGGACCTTCATGCTAAAGTAGACGCTTACCTGACCGTTAAGCAAGGGCACGAAATATCACATAAGCTCAAGGATACGCTGCACCGGGAAATTCCTGAACTGGGGTTTATCTTGATCCATATTGAACCAATTGAATTGCCATCCAAAACATGACCGGATGAGTAGCTGCGGCAGGAAGTTTTTTTCGTATTTCCTTTTTTAATTTGTCTTTTGTTAACAAATTCTGGGTAACTGTTCCCCGGTTAAATAATTTACAACCCTCTTTCCGCCGATCCGGCTTTTTAAAATAACTTTGCCCGGGTGTTCGTTTGTTACTTCGCCGATGATGGCGGCATTGATCCCGCATTCATGTTGTTTCAAAAGTTGCAGGAAATTATTAGCGGTTTCTTTTTTTACGACAGCCATCAACAGTCCTTCATTGGCAACATACAGGGGATCCAATCCGAGCATTTCGCATGCGGCATCCACCTGTTCATCCACCGGAATTAGTTTTTGATCGACGTGAAAACCGAGATTTGTGAGTTCTGCAATTTCATTTAAAACAGAAGCTAATCCGCCGCGGGTAGGATCACGGAGAAATTTTATATCGTTTCCAAATTTTTCAATAAGGCTGATCACGGTATGATTGAGATTGGTTGTATCACTTTCAATGGTTGTTTCAAAGGTCAAACCTTTTCGCACACTCATGATAGCAATGCCGTGCGTGGCAATGTTCCCACTCACGACAACTGTATCACCTGCTTCAATTCTGTTATGATGAATTTTTGCTTTTGGATGAACAATACCAATGCCCGACGTATTGATAAAAATTTTATCACCCTTGCCCTTCTCCACTACTTTTGTATCGCCGGTTACAATTTTAATATTGGCTTTGTCTGCCGCATCCTTAATGCTCAACAAAATTCTCCAGAATTCATCCATAGTAAGACCCTCTTCAATGATAAAGCTTAGGGATAAATATTTTGGCTCAGCGCCACACATTGCCAAATCATTTACCGTTCCGTTAACGGCCAAATCACCAATATTGCCACCAGGGAAAAATATAGGGGAAATTACATAACTATCAGTGCTGAATGCGACTTTTCCATATAATTCAAAGCTTGCACCATCATGTTGCTGATCGAGGAGATCATTTTTAAAAATATCGAAGACGCCGCTTTTTAACAAGCGATGGGTCAGTAACCCACCGCTTCCATGCCCGAGTGTTATAACATCAAAATCAAATTTTGGTATGGGGCAGGAGAGGTTCATATTTAATTGATAATTTTTTTAATTGATAATTCTTTTAATTGATAATTGATAATTGATAATTGATAATT
>JBDTWP010000310.1:0-8560 GCA_040006615.1 Ferruginibacter sp. | reverse complement strand
TTGGTTTCCCTTGTTTGGAAATATCATTTCTATGGATGAAGTTTGTTTTGGAATTGGCAACTTTAATTATAACAACTAAATTATAAATCATGAGTAAGAAGAGATTACCCTTGCACCTGATGATGATCAGGGGTAGCCTGGGAAAACAATTTTGTATCAAACATTATAGCTTGGGGATCATAATGACAAAGTTCCCGGAAATGTCGCGAATAAAAGCTTCTGCGGAACAGCGGACCTGCAGGAACCTGTTTCGCGAAGCAGTAGCTTATGCCAAAACTGTTATTGCCGATAAGGTGAAGAAAAAAGAGTGGCAAAAGAAGCCGAGAAGAAGAAATGGTGTGTATAATGAAGCCGTTAAAGCATACATGCTCAAAGATAAATTAGCCAAACAAAGGGAAGAAATGCTAGCCACGCAGCTCATCAGAAATGTAATCAAAACTCAACAAGCCGCTGCAATGCCCCCAGAGAAAAGCAGCCACCAAAACTGAGCACTATGCAGGATATTTCATCGGAGCGGGATAAACGCTTTGCGACTTTCAGGGGATTGCGTTATGTGACGGAGGGGTATTTACTATCGGGGTAGGTTGACTTTTGACTCCCTGGTGGGTCCCTGGTCCCACAAGATTTGTGCCCATTGCCCATTGCCCGTTGCCCATTGCCCGTTGCCCCTTACCCCTTGCCCATTGCCTATTGCCCGATATATCCACCAGGTATAACACTGCATCACCACTAAATGGTGGAATAAACGACTGTGAGGATAACCCCGCCTTAACAGGATTTTGAAATGTCTTCTTTCCGGTCGCAGGGTTGAACCATTCCACCGTCAGCTTTCTTTGGCTGGTCATGGCGGAAAGATCCACCGTAAATTGGCCGCCGGATGGTGCATAAACCAGGTACTCGGCACCCGTTGCGGGAACCTGGGCAAGACAGTATCCTGTGGAACTAAGCACTTGATGCGGATTAACCCTGGCCAGGTTCATCCTGCGGGAATATTGTAATATATACCCAAGATTATCCCTGAAATTATCCCATCTGGCATCGGGCGCTTGACCAATACCGTTAGTTGGCGCATTAAGCATATTCCGGTTCTGTCTCGTGTAAGAAACAACATAAGGGTCCATAAATATTACCTGGTTGCCATTCGCAAAATTCTGCCACACATAGTTCCGGTTCTTCTGGGGAGTATCTTTCCAAATCTCCCAGTAACTGTGGTCGCTGTCATTGATGTTGACCTTGCAGGCGGGCTTACCGGTTCCGCAGGTCCTTACAGGAGAAATCCGGGTCCAGGGTGCCACCCAGTCCGCATTATTGTTGTAGGTGGTCGAATCGGTCATCTCACCATCAAACGCTCCAAAACCAATAGGGTGTTGATAGCGCATTCCCTTCTCATATTCCCTTACCAACGAAAACAGGTGGTCATTCCACCAGGCTGAAGTTTCCGGAGCCTCCTGCGATGATATCCAGAGCACATTTGGTAAATCGTTCAAAGTATTTACGAGCTTTCTGACATAAGCATCCTGGAAACCGGTAATATCGTTGGGAGCATTCATAGTGATGGCGGCAACTGCGGATTCGGTGGATCCGCCTTTGTAGCCGTCATCAACACCATTAACATTGTTACCACCGCTGAAAGGATAACCGTCGGTCGCACTGCGAAATCGCAATAGCCATTCACCGGAGAACAAATATACGCCGGCATAAATACCGGCCTTATTCAGGGCTTGCACCCGCATACGTAACAGATCGAAATATTCCTGGTTGAATTGCGTAATATCGAATTTCAATCCACCATCGCTCGCTGATCCGGGGCCAGTCCTCACCCATGGAAACGGGCTCACCGTCATTTCCGGCGGAGAAACTATCTCAGTGGTTGGGAAACCATGGAATTTAGGTAGCTCAGTGCTCCACAGTAAGGTGAAATTATGATTATGCGCCTTAAGAAATCTTACGTAGGCATCGAAATCCAACTTTTCGATGGATCCGTTGGTGCCCCAGTCCTGCACCGTATTCCACGTATGCGATCCGCAAAGTATTAGCGTTTTGCCGCTTGCATCCTCGAAATAATTCGGATTACCGGAAACTTTGAGAGGTCCCCTGATTGGGGTATGGTCAGCGCCGGCTTTTTTACCGACTGACCGGGGGGCCTCCAGTACCAGCACCCAGTCGCTTTCGCCGCCATTGTTTTTCCCGGGAGGAGTGAATTGATGCTTGCCTTTATTAGCAAAAGGCGAACCGGCAATTTTGATAAAGTCACCACTGGTCGGATCGTACCAACGCGCCTTTGTGCTTTCTGCCATGGCGCTCATATCCACCGTGATACTTCCCATATGCATAGGCGGTATATAAGCCACAAGCAGCGTTCCTTCAGGGGTGGCTGCCGCCGCAACATAATCTGAATCTGAAGTAATACCCCCGCCCGCGGTAATTAATGTCTTCATGCCATCCAATCCCGAAGGAACAAGTTTCCACCAGGTGATTGACCTGATAAAAGCATTCAGCCGCTCCATATCATACGTATTTTTTGTATCCATATGCTTTTTCCACTCCGGCTGATTAAAACGCCATATATATCCATTTCCTGAAATGTATCCGCCGATGGTGGTCAGCCACCCCCACCATTGAAATCGTCGTACAGGCTGGGTAGCACTGGGATTATAATTATTGCCATCCGGTCCCTCCTCATCATAAGGTTCTTCCAATAAATATGCAGGCATAACCGGGTTATGGGAATAGGCAATACGCCCGAGCGCGGGTACGTTCATCTCCTTTATTGTCCAGGTGTAGGCGCCATTGAGTGTCATTTGATCTCCAAAATCGGGCTGGTCGGCGCTGCTTTGTCCTGGTCCCGATTCCGCACTGTATTCGGTGGATAACTGCCCGGCTACACTTTTCAGACCGGTGATGAGCGCTCCCTCTGCTTCTTTCTGAACGGCCGTAAATTTACCCATGTCTCCCAAAAGCATCCACACGATGTTTTTTTGATTCTTGTACCTTGTTGCTATCCAGGCACCATAAGCCCGTGATTTTGCCTCGCCATTTGCGATGAGTTCCTGCATGCTTCCCTGGTCACCCCCGTCATAGCCCACATAAGCCGGGAAAAAGAATACCATAAGCCCCCTGGATTCACAGTACGAAAGAAAGGAATCCACCCACCTCCAATATTTTTCATTTGGGGTTGTCAGGTCAGGAGCCTGGGTATGCGCATCAGTATAAACAAGCGACCCATCCCAGCCCGATCCATCCAATCGCTTAAGAAAAGGTATGTCTCCATTCCCGTTAAATGGTGGATGATTGCCCTTTGGATCATGGTTGATCACATGCATTTCAATTGAATTGTATCCGTGTGAAACGGTGTTGCTGATAAATGTTTTATAATCCTTAACGGATAATGAGATCACAAACCAGGCGGTTCTTCCGAGAATCGGAAAAGGGGTATTTTTTTGATCGACCAGGTAACGGCTATTGGCGCTTTTTTTGAGCGGGAAGGCTGGCTTTTGAGCACTGCAAACTAAGGTTGTTCCCAAAATCAAAATTGCAACATGTAAGAGTTTGATTTTACTTTTCATCTTGGTTAGGTTTTATGAAATGTATAACTAATCAATACCTCGTTAACTTTTGGAATATTAGCCGCCAAACTTAAACTTCTTTTTTAATTATCTTCATGAAACTTTTTTAAATTACATTCAATGAAGAAATAAAAATCATTCTGTTGCAGAAAAAAATAATATGAATGTGGTCTTTCTTACATTCCCTATACTATCTTAAAATAAAAAACGATCTGCTTTCGAATGCTTAATAATAGAAATAGAATTTACAATAAAATAAAATCTAATCTCTAAAACTAAGAGTTATGAAAATATCTGTTCATGAACCAATCTCATTCCTTTTGAATTCGAAAAAGATCCGCTATAATAATTATCACATAACACGCCGGGAAGGAAAAACGATAAAATATGTTTCCCAATTTTTGTTTCTCTTCATTTTTTTAACAACGGCAACAATGCATGCCCAGATCGAATTGTTAACCCAAAGGGATCATAAAGCCGATGTGCCCGAAGAAGAAAATCTGAATGTTTTTCATGATTGGATAACATGGAATAACCCTGGAAGCGTAGCGCTGAACTTTCTCACCAGGCAGGCAGAGGATTTATATAAAATCAGGGACGGACAGATAGCCAGGTTACAAACAAAAAGCGATTGGCAAAAGAGGCAACAGTTAGTGAAAGATAAACTGATGGAAATAATCGGGACCTTCCCTAAGAAGGAGGCTTTGAATCCGGAGATTACGGGGATAGTTCAAAAAGATGGATACAGGATTGAGAAAATCATATATGAGTCCGTACCGGGATTTTATGAAACAGGTTGTCTCTATATACCTGGTAAGATCAATGGCAAAGCCCCGGCAATACTGATGGTTATCGGGCACGACCAGATATCTTTCAGGGAGGAATATTACCAGGTCATTATTACGAATCTTGTAAAGAAGGGAATGATCGTATTTGCAATTGATCCGCTGGGGCAGGGTGAGCATGTGCAATATTATGATACATCATTAAAATTCTCCGCCATCGGCTATTCGGTCATTGAGCATTCTTATTTTGGGAATATGAGTTTTCTATCAGGAATTTCGTCTGCGAAATATTTTATCTGGGACGGCATCAGGGCAATCGATTACCTGGTTACCCGTAAGGAAGTGGATCCTGAAAATATCGGAGCAACGGGCTTTTCGGGGGGAGGCACCGTAAGCGCGTATTTAGGGGCATTTGATGACAGGGTAAAAGTGGTGGTTCCATGTAGCTGGCCTACGGCATTCCGGCGGCAGCTTGAAACAAAAGGAGTTCAGGATGCTGAAACGATATTGATTCATTGTCTTAAGCAAGGAATAACCTTTGAAGACCTGGTGGAATTAAGGGCACCAAAGCCGACGCTGATGGCATTTACGACCCGTGACGAAAATATGGGTTTCCAGGGAGCACGTGATGCGCTCCGGGAGGCAAAAAAGGCATTTAATGCGTTTGGCAAGGGTAATAATTTGGATTTGGTTGAAGATGACTACAAGCATTGGATGACCCCGAAAATCAGGCTGGCTATGTATGCCTTTTTTCAGAAACATTTTAATCTTCCCGGTAATTCCACCGAAGAAAAGACTGATTTGCCTAATCCTATTGATTTAGTCGTAACACCAACGGGACAAATTGCAACATATAAGGATGGAAAGATGATTTTTGACCTTAATAAAAAAGTAACCGAAAAACTTATTGAGAACCTTGAGCAATCGCGTAAAAATATTCTGACCCATCTTAACAGGATTCGGATAAAGGCAAAAGAAATTTCCGGATTTGTAAATCCCTCCGGGAAAATGGAAGAACCATTTATAAATGGCAGGTATCAAAGAAATGGCTACACGGTAGAGCTTGATGCCATTCCGGGAGAAGGTAAGGAATATGCGATTCCTATACTTCTATTCAAACCGGATGACCAGTCAGCGAAACATCCGGCAATAGTTTATCTTCATTCAGAGGGGAAAATTACAGGTGCGGAACCGGGAGGCGAAATTGAAAAATTAGTCAGGAAAGGATATATCGTTGCCGCTGCTGATGTACTAGGAATTGGAGAAACCAAAAATACAGCGGCAAGGGGTTATACCGATGGCTATACTGCGGTTATGATAGGGAGAAGTATGGTTGGTATCCGTGCCGGGGATATAATAAGGGTAGTAAATTATTTGAAAAACCAAACCGGGGTTGATCCGCTCAAAATTGGTGCGATTGCCTTTAATGAAACCTGTCTCGCGCTTATCCACGCTGCGGCTTTTGATGCTTCAATTAAAAACATTACCCTTATTGGTTCTCTCCTTTCTTACAAATCGGTAGCCATGAACAGGTTTTCCAAGATGGGGATAACAAAAAGACCTACGGGAAATTATTGGCATCCCGTCGAGGTTGATTTTACCTGGGGGATTGCTTCCATCCTGACTGCCTATGATTTGCCGGATCTGATCGGTTGTATAGCCCCGGGAAAAGTCGTTTTTGCAGGCCCAACAGACCAAATGCTTGAGCCTGCTTCAGCAGAATTAATTAATAAGGAACTTGAATTTCCCCGGTCTGTATATTCTTTTAAACACTCGCCGGGAAATCTGAAGATCCTGGAAAAAATGGATGATCTCGGTTCAGTAGTGAATTGGGCTTTTGAATAATTTCAGCACTGCTGAACTGCCGGATAGATCAGGAATAAACGGCTTAAATTGATGCCTCCTGAAATAGATGTATATGTTTTGTCTTTCAATCTGAATTATGACAAAAATGATACAAAATAAGGTAATGAATGATCGGGATCGGGTAAAAAGGCTTTCTGCTGATTTATTAAATTTGAGCAATTTAATCAAAAAAAAAGCATCCCGGCTCGTTCTGGCAAGGAACTCATGGTAGGATAACGCCGATCTCTTACATAAACTGTTTCATTACTAAAAGGTGGTTGCGCGGTACATATCAGGGTTAAATTATTATTCAAAATCAGGGTTCATGATTGAATATCCCATTTAGGCATATTGTTTATAACCAAATAAATTATTTTCAGATGAAACAAAAACTGCGTAAAGCAATCAAGGCGACTTTATTGTTTTATTTCAGTAGCCTGTTATGGACAGGATTTTTGGAAGCACAAAATACAGTTATTAAGGCTGGGCACTTATTTGACTCAAGAACCGGGAAAATATTGAATGATCAAACTATCATCATAAAAAATGGTAAAATACAGGAACTAGGCTCAAACTTGAAATATAAGAGTACAGATACTGTTATTGATCTTTCAAAATCATGGGTTCTACCCGGACTAATGGATTGCCATGTTCATTTAACTTTTAATTTTTCTTATGGAAATCCCAGTTATGTGCAATTATATACAACTGAGAGTTCAGCTTTGCGGGCTTTAAGAGGTGCATATGTAGCTGAACAATTTTTAATGAGTGGCTTTACAACCATAAAAGAAATAGGGAATGACGCTAACTATGCCACGGCAGATATTATTAAAGCTATTAAGAAGGGATGGTTCAAAGGTCCTACCATTTTTTATGCTGGTAAGATTATTGCACCATACGGTGGGCAAACCTGGGATGTTAATATTGAAAACGAGCATCTGTGGAATTTTGAATATATAGATGCGGATAACCCGGATGAAATTAAAAAAGCCATTAGAAAAAATATTTATTATGGCGCCAACGTAATCAAGTTGGTTTCTGGTCAGCAGGCCGGCTATTATGATCTTGAAGATATTAAGGCTGCCGTTGACGAAGCTAAAAAATCCGGGTTAAAAGTTACGGTGCATGTGCAGGGAGGAACTGCTGCAAGAAATGTGATACTGGGGGGTGCTGCTGCTATTGAACACGGTTTTGAATTGGATGATGACTTGCTTCTTTTAATGAAGGAGAAAGGTACCTTTTTAGTAGGAACGGATGTTGGATATGATAGTAATATTTCCTGGGGTCTGGACTCAATTTCGGCAAGGACCGAAGAAAAAAAGACAATTGACAGGCTTAAAAGGGCATATAAAATAGGAACAAAAATGGCGTATGGAACAGACCTTGTTATTGACGAGCCGGGGCTTAATCGTATACAAACTTCTTTGAAAGTCCTTCAAACATGGAAAGCTGCTGAAATACCATCTTCTTATGTTTTAAAGGCTATGACCATTTATGCAGCTGAGTTATTGGGAGTTGAGAAAAACAGGGGTGTTTTAGAACCAACTTATTGGGCTGATATAATTGCATTGAAAAATAGCCCGCTTGAAGATATTGAAGCGATTAAGAATGTTCATTTTGTTATGAAGGAAGGTAAAGTAATAAAACAGGATTAATTCATTGGCAAACTTGCACCCGGTTCGCTGCCATGGGTATCTAAAATCTTATCGGAAAATCATTCAAAATTTAAGTACTCACATAAAACCTGGGAATAAATGATCTGCAAGCTAATTACATTTACATTTTTGATGTTTTCATATTCATCGACGGTGAAGCATGAACCCACTCATCAGCCACCCATTGAATCGCCTTTAAGTCCCCTCGAACCGATGCCGGAAGGAAATACCGGCATAGCCTCACGATATCCCGGCGATGTTGGGATCGGTTCAGACCCGGCCGTCCTCTTTGCCGATGACTTCGAATCCTATACCACCGTTGCGGACCTTACCGGCAGATGGAATGAGGCATACCATACAGCCAATTTCCGCATAGCATCCGAACCGGGCAATGTCTTTCACGGTGCCAGGTCGCTTGAGTTCACTGTGCCTAAAACAAACACCGAAATAAGCAATACCGTAGTGAAATATATAATCCCTGAACGGGACACCCTTTTCTTACGCTACTACGGCAAGTTCGATTCGTCGTTCAACGTTATAGGATCGAGTCATAATGGTAGTACCGTGTCATCAAGTTACTATTCCGGGGAAGGAAGTGGTCCGGGAATTAAGGCCGATGGATACAACAAATTTATGATCAGCTACGAGGTCGGGCGATGGGAAGAAGAAGACATAGCCAATCCCGGTAAGCTCAACATCTACATATATC
>JBDTWP010000309.1:0-8611 GCA_040006615.1 Ferruginibacter sp. | reverse complement strand
AATTAAGTCTGCTTTTCTCATTTGTAAAAGGTTTTATTTTGTATGCTACCGGAAATATAATAAATAAATTTGTAAAATGCAATATTAGGAACTGATAATCAGGTAGTAGCACTCATTTTATTTGACAAATTTACACATGAAACTTTAATTCCTGCTTACCTGGCCAAATCTGTTCGTGGAAAAACAAAATCTTTACCGAACCTAATTTGGCTGACATTTGAACTATAATGAAAATTCAGGCTCACCAAAAAATCTTTGTAAAGAATCTTTTAAAGTGGAACAGGAATGACAATACAAGGGAAATGCCCTGGAAAGGAGAAAAAGATCCTTATAAAATATGGCTGAGTGAAATCATATTACAGCAAACCAGGGTGGAGCAGGGGATGGATTATTATCATCGTTTTGTAAAGACGTTTCCTACCATCAGCCATCTCGCCAGGGCGGCGGAAACAAAGGTCTTTAAGCTCTGGGAAGGTCTGGGGTATTACACGCGTTGTAAGAACCTTTTGGCAACAGCAAAATATATTAATGATGACCGGGAAGGAAAGTTTCCAGATAAATACGAAGAAATATTGGCATTGAAAGGTGTTGGCACTTATACAGCTGCCGCAATAGCATCTTTTGCCTTTAACCTGCCCTATGCAGTGCTGGACGGAAATGTAAGCAGAGTTTTGTCAAGATATTTTGGCATATCAATTCCCGTAGATAGTAACGGTGGTAAAAGATTATTTAGTGCCTTGGCCAATGATTTACTGGATAAAAAACATCCGGGATTATTTAACCAGGCTTTGATGGATTTTGGGGCAGTAATTTGCAGGCCTCAATTGCCTTTATGTGCCACCTGTATATTAAAAAGACATTGTAATGCCTTCTTACAGGGATCTGTACAGCAATTGCCTTTAAAGAAGAAGTCAATTACAAAAAAGATAAGATGGTTTTATTACCTGTTGATTGAACTTAATGGAGAGGTATTTGTGCGTAAGCGCAGTGCCAGGGATATTTGGGAAAACTTGTATGAATTTATTTTATTAGAAGCCAAAGATGAACAGGAAGTGGAAAACTTTCAGCTTGTGAAAGAATTTTTGGGAAAAACCCGGTTTAACGTAGTGCATATTTCTGTATTATATAAACAACAATTGACACATCAAACTATCCTGGGAAAGTTTATTCATATACGAATAAACAAACCGCTCTTGTTAGCAGAGTACAAAACAGTTGGAAAAAAGGCTTTGTACAAACTGCCGTTTCCTAAATTTATCAGTAACTATTTAAAAGATAAAAATGTATCTTTAAACTTGGTTTAGGCTAAAAAGAGGCAGGAAACTGTTTCCTGAAAGTGGCCGGTGGAATGACGCCGTTGGTGTCATCTCCTACCGCAGAAGAGAAACAGAAATTTTATTTTTAAAGAGCTCCTGGCCAAAATAGAATTTAATATTAACAACATGAGAGGCGTAAACAGGGTAATGTTAATCGGTAATTTGGGTAAAGATCCCGATATGCAGTTTTTGGAGGGAAATATCGGTGTTGCCAAATTTTCACTTGCAACTACAGAAACATACAAAGACAGGAGTGGTAAACTTATTTCGCAGACTGAATGGCATACGGTAGTATTGTGGAGAGGATTGGCAGAACTTGCTCAAAAATATTTGCACAGGGGAAGTTTGGTTTATATAGAGGGTCGCTTAAAAACCCGTAGTTGGGAAGATAAAGAAGGTAACAAAAAATTTGCGACCGAGATTGTAGGGGATAATTTGATAATGCTTGATAAACGAAGCGATGGCATTTCGGGTGGAGCCACTACTGAAGGGATAGAAGGACTGGGCGACCTCCCGGCAGATGATGAAGGGACCGAAAGGTTGCCCTTCTGAATAGATATAATTATTTGTCAATCTGCAAAAGTATCCGGTGGGGCACAGCAAGACAAGGTTGCCGCGATTGGTGCACCGCCAACAGCCTGGTGAGAAACAAAAATTCCATAATAAATAACCCCTCGCTGATAAAAAATATTTTTAACTAAACCTGATAGTTTTGGATTACCATTCGGTTATTGATTATGCAAGTCATTTGCACTTTTATATACTTGCTATTACGCCAGCGGCTTCTGCGGTACTTATTTTTTTAGCCGTATTATTATTTACAATCTCATTTTTGGTAGCAGGCTCCGAAGTGGCTTTTTTCTCTCTTACCTATAAGGATATCAACATGCTTAAAACAAAGCAACAGCCAGCTTTTAAGCGTATTGTTACTTTGCTGGAACAGCCTAAAATTTTATTAGGGTCAATGCTGATCGCTAACAGCTTTGTAAATATTGGTATTATTTTAATATCCAATATTCTGATGGACGGCCTGCTGGAAGCCTCCCCACTGGGATTTTGGCTCAATTTTGTAATAAAGGTATTATCCGTTACTTTCCTGCTGGTGCTTTTTGGTGAAGTGTTGCCTAAAGTTTGGGCTACCCATCATAAAATCTGGTTTGCATCTACCGCATCGTTGATCATTGAAATATTCAATAGCGTTTTTTACCGCCTGAGTAAAAGATTGGTAGGCTTTAGTGATGGTATTGAAAAGAAATTCTCACCTCATAATTCTTCATTGCTGGATAAAAGTCAATTGGACTACGCAATTGATTTGTTGCCGGAAAATGAGGCTACCATGGAAGAGAAACAAATACTAAAAGGGATCAGGAAATTCAGCGATACCACCGTTAAGCAAATCATGCGTACCCGGCTTGATGTAAGTGGTATAGAATACAGTTGTACATTTGACGACGTTATTAAAAAGGTAGAAGAGCTTCATTACTCCCGTTTGCCGGTCTACAATAATAACCTCGATGAAGTAAAAGGTATGCTGCATACAAAGGATCTCCTACCCCATGTAAATGCGAGTAAAGTTGAAAACTATGACTGGTACAGCCTGATGAGGCCCGCATTTTTTGTGCATGAACAAAAGCTGATAGAAGACCTGTTACTGGAATTCAGGAACCGCCGGATACACTTTGCCATAGTAGTGGATGAATTCGGAGGAACCTCCGGAATAGTAACGCTGGAGGATATAATGGAAGAAATAATTGGAGATATTCAGGATGAATTTGATGATGAAGAAAGCGCTAACAAAAAAGTAGATGACTACACATATATTTTTGAAGGCAGAACCATGATCAATGATGTCTGTAAAATAATGGGTTTACCCGGTGATGTTTTTGAGAGGGTGCGGGGAGACAGCGATTCTCTGGCGGGTCTTGTTCTTGAAATAGCAGGTGAGTTTCCACAGATCGAGGAAGAAGTAGTAAGTGGTGATTTTACATTTATACCGCTGGCTATTAATAAAAACAGGATTGACAAAGTAAAAGTGGTAATAACATTAAAACAGACAGCCCTTTGAATTTCCATCATTGCAAAGCCTTTAAATGATTTCTTTGATAATGCAAAAAATAAATAATACACCCTGTATTTTCCTGTTGCCCGTTGCCCGTCGCCAATTGCCCATTTCCCGAATCCTGCTGCCCATTGCCTGTTGCTTCCTGCTTGCGGCTTGTAATTCATCTTACATTTCTAAAAAAAGGGGCTATTTCAATATTCAATTGCCGCAACGCAGTTATCAGAAATTTGATAGAAAAGATTTCCCCTACAGTTTTGAATATCCTGTTTATGCGGAAATAGTAAAAGACAGTACCTGGTTCGACACAAACCCTGAGAATCCATACTGGATCAATGTTGATTTCCCGCAGTTTCATGGCAGGATATTTTTAAGTTACAAAGTTGTGGGAGGAAAGGCCTTGTATAAAATAAAACAGCCTGATGGTAATTATAAGGATTCTCTTGGAACCAATATTTTTGACAAAATGGTAAACGATGCTTTTACGCTCACAAATAAAAACAATGTAGTATCTAATTCAATAAATGATAGTTTGATCCATACCCCCAATGGCATTGTCGGAGTATTTTTTAAAGTGGGTGGAAATGCAGCTACTTCCAAACAATTCTTTTTAAGTGATACTGCCCGGAATTTTATTCGGGGCGCATTGTATTTTGACGTCACGCCCAATGCTGATTCATTAAAACCCGTCCAGGATTTTTTGCAGGTTGATATGGATCATATGATCAATACTTTCAGATGGAGGAATTAATAAGGCTTCAGACGTCCGTTGTTCAATTATTCATATACCCAATATTAATACTGGTTTTTGAATAATCAATTATTCACGAAAAATCAGGATGAAACACAATTAACAATTATCAATTTACTAAAGGCCATTGTTAGTACTTTTGCACCATGTATGATAGTAATAGATAATAAACTCGTAAGTGACGAAATTATTCAGGAGCAATTTGTTTGCGACCTCAATAAATGTAAAGGAGGCTGTTGTGTGGACGGAGAGGCAGGCGCTCCGCTCAATAAGGATGAATTGGAAAAATTGAATGGAGTGTATGAAGCCGTTTTGCCATACCTGGACCAGGAAAATATAAAGGAATTGCAAAGGCAGGGTCGTTATGTGTATGATAAAGAATTTGGATGGGTAACACCTACTATCGAAAGTAAAGTCTGTGTATACGGCATTACAGAAAAGAGCGGGATTGTTAAATGTGGTATTGAACAAGCCTTTAATGATGGAAAAGCAAACTGGAAAAAGCCGATCAGTTGTCATTTGTTTCCTATTCGTGTTAAATTAAGCAGAAATAAGCAAACAGAATATGTAAATTATGAACCAAGGGAAGACCTTTGTAGCGCGGCCTGTTCATTAGGGAAAAAATTGAAAGTACCCGTGTTTGTATTTTTAAAAGATGCATTGGTTAGAAAATATGGAACTGAATTTTACAAAGCATTGGAAACTGCCGCCCGGCACATGAACCCATGAGAGCGATATTCAAATGGGCAATAAGCAATCGGAATGTATAATAAGCTTTACCACTTGTAAAATAAAAAATAAACCACAAGGAGGCAGGCCAACACATTACAAATGAAAAGAATTATAACCATTGGAAGTTACATTGCTAATTTACTCTTCCTTTTTTCCTTTTCTTCCTGTTCAGTTAACAGGGCCAAAATAGACAACAGCCTGAAAAAATATTTTGATCAGAATAAAGTGGAAGGTTGCTTTACCATGTTCGATAACGCTGACGGAAAGGTAACTGTATATAATATGTCGCTCGATACCCTTCGTTTTTTGCCTGCGTCCACTTTCAAAATCGTAAACTCACTGATAGGGTTGGAAATTGGAAGAATTACGGACGAAAAGATGGTAATAAAATGGGATGGTATAAAACGCAGGGTGGAAGCCTGGAACAAAGATCT
Organism: Ferruginibacter sp.; assembly: GCA_040006615.1. GTDB lineage: Bacteria > Bacteroidota > Bacteroidia > Chitinophagales > Chitinophagaceae > Ferruginibacter. Next base: position 3,319 of record JBDTWP010000309.1, on the reverse strand, counting down.
TACCATGGAAGAAGCATTCAAAGTAAGTTCCGTGAACTATTACCAGGATGTTGCCAGGAAAATCGGAAGAGATACCATGCAGCATTGGATCGATAGCCTGCATTATGGCAATATGAAAATTGGGAACCATATCGATAGTTTTTGGCTTGATAATAGCTTAAAGATTTCACCGGATGAGCAACTAGGTTTGGTAAAGCGTTTGTATTTTGATCAATTACCTTTTCAAAAACGCACACAACAAATTGTTCGTGAGGTAATGAAGCAGGAGGAAAATACATTATATGCACTTTCTTACAAAACAGGGTGGGCATTTGATGAAAATACCAATTCAATTGGCTGGATGGTTGGCTGGATAGAAGAAAACAAGCATCCCTATTTTTTTGTAACATTGATAAAATCTCCCGATGCCAATATTGATATGAAAACCGTAAGGTTAAATATTACCAGGGGAATATTGAAGCAATTAGGTTTTTTTGAGGGAAGGATGTAAAATCACAAATCACAGATCACAAATCACATTTCAATCACAGGGCATCCGAAAATCTTAACATTTGTTTCAGTTTCAACATATCGAATATTTGACCGGGCTTGCAGCAGTTCCTTTGATGGTGCTTCTGTATTTTTTTGTAATTCGCTGGAAGAAAAACACCAGCAAAAAAATTGGTGATCCGCCGCTAGTAAATCAACTGATCCGTGACTATAGTCCATCAAAATTCTCCATCAAATTTATTTTATTTACGGTTGCATTTGCGGTAGGAGTATTTGCCCTGGCCAATCCAAGATTGCCCCTTGGCAGTACCGTTGTTAATCGAAGTGGGATTGATATTATGATAGCGCTGGATGTAAGTAAAAGTATGCTGGCCCAGGATATAAAGCCAGACAGGTTGGAAAGGGCCAAACAAATTTTATCTAAACTGATCGATAAATTGCAGGAAGACAGAATTGGTATTGTGGTTTTTGCGGGCAGGGCATATTTACAAATGCCACTTACAACGGATCACGCTGCCGCTAAAATGTACTTATCCTCCGCCAGCCCCGGCGTAGTACCCACACAGGGCACCGTAATAGGAGATGCCTTAAAAATGTGCTTTGCAGCATTTACTACAAAAGAAAAAAAGTACAAAGCCATAATTCTAATTAGCGATGGGGAAGACCATGATGAAAAGGCTGTTACCCTAGCCAAAGCGCTGGCAAACGAAGGAGTGATGATCAATACGATTGGTATTGGATCGCCTGACGGAGCAATAATCCTGGAACCCGAAACCAATGAGGTAAAGCGGGATGCCGCAGGAATCCCAATAGTGACCAGATTAAACGAAACTGAATTAAAAGCCATAGCGGCGAATGGTAACGGCACCTACCTGTTTTTTACAAATACGGATGAATTGGTAACCCAACTGGCAGTACAGTTAAAAAGCATAGGACAAAAGCCGATCACTGAAAATTCATTAATAAACTTTCAGAATTTTTTCCCCTGGCTGTTGGGGATCGTTTTATTGATATTATTAGCAGAATTTCTTATTTCAGAAATTAGATCAGTTAAAAAGAATCAGCGGGTCTCGATCAAAAAAAGGGTTTATCCAATTTCTTTTTTACTGATCTTTTCCCTGGTCCCATTCGCATTATTTGCGCAAAATGATAAGCAACTGATAAAAAAAGGAAATAAGGCCTATTTTAAAAATCAATATGAAGTTGCGGGTGATAATTATAAAAAGGCGACGGAAAAAAACCCGGCAAATCAAATAGCGCAATACAATTTGGGAAATGCATTGTATAAAAATAAAAGGCCGGAAGATGCAGTTTTAGCCTATGATGCAGCTATAATCAATAGTAAGTTACCGGCTGAAAGGGCAGGTGCATATTATAACAAAGGAGTCGTACTTCAGCACAATAAAAAATTACTCGAATGTATTGAAGCATATAAAAATTCCTTGCGCCTCAATCCTGCAGACGAAGATGCAAGGCTGAACCTGCAAAAGGCCTTACAACAACAAAAAAAACAACAGCAACAAACAGAAAAGGAGAATAAAGAACAAAAGAAGCCGAAGGGAGACCCTAAGAAAAAGGATCAGCAGAAAATGGAGGACAATAATAATAAAAATGATCTGCCCAAACCACAGCCGTCAAAAATGACAAAAAAAGAGGCTGAAGAAAAATTAAATGCCTTATTGCAACAGGAAAAAAAGCTACAGGATAAGCTGCGTAAAGTAAGTGCTGCATCGCCTGAAAAGCCTGAGAAAGATTGGTAAATTTTTGCATCTTTGCAGTATAAACTTACATAATGAAAAATTTAAAGTTCGTATTTGTCTTGCTGTGTGCCCTAATTTTAAACTCCTGCCTTGATACTGAAGAGAAAATTGTACTTAATGCCAACAATTCCGGCTCCTATTCCATGACAATTGATTTGGGCAGAATGTTGAAAATGGCCGGTTCTATGGGGGCCGACAAATCCAATCCTGGTAAAGCAAAGGAGAAAAAAGATACTACTGTTTACTTAAAAGACCTTATGAATGACGGGGATGGTTTAAACTCAGCCGAAAGGATTTTATATAAAGATGGTAAGATCTACGTGAAATTGGATGAAGAGAAAAGTGAAATGAGGATCGTGATGAGTTCCCCTTTTAAAAATACTGCTGATCTCACAGAAATAAAAAACAACTTCTCTGCAGTATTGAATAAGTTAAAGGCTTTTGAAAAAGCTACAGGTGAAAAGTCAATACCGGGCGAGGAAGGTGATGATATGAAAATGGGAGCAAAATCGGCCAATCCGGTAGGTGACCAGTTTACCTTTACGGCAGGTGCCGGCAGGATCTCTAATATCATTACTAACATGGATACTTTTAAAAGCCTTGTCGCAGGTGACTCAACACTTGGTATGATGTCGCAAATGACATCAATGATGGGAGATTTTAATTATCGTACCATTATCGTATTACCGAAAGCAGTTAAAAAATACGATGGCCCCGGAAGTACCATTTCCGCAGACAAAAAAACCCTTACATTTTTTACGACACTAACCGAAATGCTGGAACATCCTGAAAAAGTTTCTTACGAGGTGGTATATTAAGAAAACAATTCTCTTAATCTCTAAAAGGGAATAGGATCCTAAAATTATGGAGATCTGTTAGTTATTAGATTAGTTTCTGAATTAGCCACCATAGCGGAAATAGTTAAAGGATCCCGGTTTTTCAGAAATAATGCATCTGTTTCCCTGAATTAAAGGAGTGACAATTTGTTTACAGTTTTTTCACCCTTACCCTATGCGGCCTATGTACCTATGTGGTTCAAATAAATATATTTTAAGAATCTGTCATCTTCC
>JBDTWP010000308.1:0-8621 GCA_040006615.1 Ferruginibacter sp. | reverse complement strand
CAAACTACCATTACTGCTAAACCCATCACGATTGAAGGTTTCACCTGAACAGTAACTGCCAGTGCAGAGCAGATACCTAATACCTGCACAGTAATTGGATTGCTTTCGTTTAAAGGATCGTATAAAAGCTTTTTATTGTTGGAAGAGAATAATGGCTCTTTAGGGGCTTTCACCTTTGGAGGAGCTGCAACGGTTTCATTGCTCATAGTTGTTAATTTAATTTGGGCATAATTGTTTTTTTATCGTGACTAACGGATCGCAAGTCGAATATGAACAGCGTCTCAAGTTTCAGGACTCACGACCCGTTCATGGCTTTGCCTTTTTAAAATAAGGAATATAGTTGCCAATCGTTCTCCTGAGCATTTCTGTAACCCCGTTACTCGTTACCGTTGCCCCCGAAACAGCATCTACTCCATGTATATCCGTTGGTGAAGCGCCGCCCTTTACAACTTTAACGGAAACAAAATTTCCTGATTCATCAAAAATTTTTTTCCCGGTGAATTGTGCTTGAAATTTTTCTGTTTCAATTTCAGCGCCTAAACCAGGCGTTTCACCTTTATGGCCAAAGCTCACGCCATAAACGGTATTCATGTCACCCACCAAAGAAATATAGCCCCAAATAGGTCCCCACAAACCTTTTCCTCTTACCGGGATAATGTAAAAAGATTTACCTTCTTTATTACAAACAAATAACGGGAATAATTCTTTGTCCTGTTCACCTGTTTTTGCTTTATCCAGTTCTTTTTTAAGATCAATATCAAAAGCGGTGCCTGGAACTTTTTCCCCTTTGTTATTAAGTACTACCTGTTCAGTAATATATTTGCCAAACATGTTTTCTGCTTCTTTGGAATCGCTTCTAATACCAACACTGCTCAAAATATTTTGCATTTTTTCAATCCTGGAATTACGTGCCTGGTAAGGAGCAAGGCTGATGGCTGCTATAGATAACATCACAGCAACCACCACCACCATCACGGAAGAAAAAAGAAATGTAGCCTTGTTACTGTCTTTATTCATTGACTCTGGATTTAGCCCGTTTTAGCCTTCTTCTAATATTTGCTTCAACAACATAGTGATCAATTAATGGTGCCATTACATTCATAAATAAAATGGACAACATCATGCCTTCGGGATAGGCCGGATTAAATACCCTGAACAGGATAGCAAAAAATCCAATTAAGAAACCATAAATGTATTTTCCGGTATTAGTTTGCGCCGCACTAACCGGATCAGTTGCCATAAATATAGCGCCGAATGCAAATCCTCCCAAAACCAGGTGATGTAAAGGACTAATCTGCATCAGCGTATTTAACCCAAAATAGTTGAAAATGGCAGCCATAAAAAAGCCACCCACAAAAACAGACAACATGATTCGCCAGCTACCAATACCCGTATATAGTAAGATCGCCGCACCCAAAAGGCAAGCTATCGTAGATGTTTCCCCTACTGAGCCGGGAATTGTACCTATAAATGACTGCCAGGTTCCCGGAATTTTGTCGGCAAAGCCGGCGGCAGCATCACCCAAAGGAGTTGCTCCGCTAAAGCCATCAATTACTACCTGACCTTTTGATAAACTGGTATTGATCCAAACTTCAGTTCCTGACATTTTGGTTGGATAGGCAAAGAAAAGAAATGCCCTGGCTGTTAATGCCGGGTTCAATATGTTCATACCGGTGCCGCCAAAAACTTCTTTTCCAATAATTACTGCAAAAACTGTGGATACCGCCACCATCCATAAAGGCACATTAACCGGCATCACTAATGGAATTAACATGCCTGAAACCAAAAAGCCTTCACTGATGGTATGTTTTCGGATTATTGCAAAAATGAATTCCACCGTTAATCCCGTGCCGTAGGAAACAATAACCAACGGCAGTACTTTTATGGCTCCGAAAATAAAATTAACCATTAACGATGCATCCCTTATTCCTAAGGACAGGTGGTGTTGATATCCAACATTCCACATACCAAATAACAAACATGGAACCAATGACAACACGACCAGGATCATCGTTCGCTTCAGATCTATCGCATCACGTACATGGGATCCTTTTGAAGCAGTTGTATGATCAGGAACAAAAAGAAAGGTTTCGAATGCATTGAAGGCCGGATAAAATCTTTCCAGTTTACCACCTTTTTCAAAGTTGGGTTTTATCTTATTCAATAATTTTCTAATTGATTTCAAAAGAAAATATTTTGATGATAATAATTAGATGTCTGACTGTTCAATAAGCTTTAATATTGGTATAGTTGTGCATTCAATTAGGATAAAACAGGTCAGTATAGTTTGATGTATTAAATATAATGAATTATTTTCTTTCCAATAAATGATTTTTTACATATACATACCAGTCGTGATCTAGCTAAATTCTTTTTGGATAATATCAAGACCACGCCGGATAATTTCCTGTGATTTTATTTTAGAGGTACAGACAAATTCACAAAGGGCAAAATCTTCTTCAACCACTTCATAAATGCCTAATTTCTCCATCATTTCAATATCTTCTATCAATATTGATTTTAAAAGCTGGACAGGGTAAATATCCATAGGGAAAACTCTCTCATATTGCCCAGTTACCACAAAAGGCCGCTCTTCGCCGTGCAGGTTTGTGTTCAGCTGGTGCTTTTTATTTGGTGTTAGCCAGGAAAAAAAAGTACGGGACATACTGAATTTATTAAATCCAGGAGCCAACCATCCCATAAATTCATGTTCATGTCCTTCAGGGATAACGGTAATCTGCGAATCATAAAAACCCAAATTCCCATCAACTGGAATTTGAATACCTGTCAAAACGTTTCCACTAATTATCCGGTTTTCGCCTTCTTTTAGCCCTCCATCGGTTAGAATATTTTTTACTGAACTGCCCACAATGGTTTTATAATATTTTGGATTTTTTACCTGCGAACCGGTTAAAGCAACCACTCTTGAAGCATCAAATTTACCTGTTGAAAATAACTTTCCAATAATGAGCACATCCTGCGGATTGATACACCATACCACTTCTCCTTTATTAACCGGATCTATATGATGGATCTGTGTTCCCAGGTTTCCCGCAGGGTGCGGTCCTGAAATTTTATTTATTACAACTCCCCTGGCATTACTGAAAATTGAACCGGGAGTTATGGCTGCGTTGGTATTTAGATGAATTTTTCCGTCCGTTAATTTTTGAAGCGCGTCTAATCCCACTTGAAAATTTTCTTCATTTCCCTGCATTATGAAATCAATATCAGGTGCCAGCGGATTGCTGTCAAATGCAGAAATAAAAATTGATTTAGGCATTTTGTCAGGGTTGGCAATAATGCCAAATGGCCGCTGACGAATGAAAGGCCAGGCACCACTGTTTTTTATTGCTTCAACAATATTTTCCCTGCTTAATTCACTGGGATTTGCTTTATCCTGTGTAACATATTTAATTTCCTTGTCGGCCAGAATTTTTACTTTCAGGATTTTCCTTTTTTCACCACGAACAATTTCGATAACTTCTCCGCTAACAGGCGAACTGAATTTTATGCTCTCATTGTTTTTATCATAAAATAACGGGGTGCCCGATTGCACTTCATCACCTTCCTTTATTACTAATTTAGGGGTAAGGCCCGTAAAATCGGGTGGTTGTATGGCAATGATTTCAGGCAAAGCCAAATTTGAGAATACTTTACTGGCCTCACCAGCCAGTTTGATATCTAACCCCCTTTTAATTTTAATATATTTTGACATACAATCAAATTTATATAAAATGCTGTTCAAAAGATCTCTTTCTAGGCTGCATTGTTCGCCCATGTACTGGATGAATGCTGAAACAATATACTTTAATTTAATATATTTTGCCTACCCTTCTGCATAAATTTAAATTTTCAATAAATTTTGTTATATTTATTCCGAGATTGCTATATCCAACCGGTTCAATCTTTTTAATAACCGGAACATCCAAATAATGAACAATTATTTTCAGAAAATATTTTAATATACATAACTTAAGAAACAGAAGTCTTAAAATTAAAAATCCATGCCTTACCTAATTTTTATACATTCATAATAAAAATAGAAATTTATGGGAGCGGTAAGAAATATTTTAAAGTCAAAGGGTAATCTCATCCATTCCATTCCTCCAGATACGATCGTTTTTCATGCACTTGAGATGATGGTTGAAAAAAATGTTAGCGCGCTTGTAGTTACGGAGAATGAAAAATTGGTAGGTATTTTTTCAGAAAGGGATTATGCTCGTAAAGTTGTACTTAAAGGCAGGTCTTCAAAGGAAACACGGATCCAGGATATTATGACGGACAAAGTAATTACTGTGACACCCGACAGTACCATCGATGATTGTATGCAATTAATGACAGACAAATTCATCCGGCATTTACCTGTTGTGGAAGGCGATCAATTGGTTGGGATTATTTCTATTGGGGATGTCGTAAAATACATTATTGAAGACCAAAAATTCATAATAGAGAATATGGAACATTATATCGGGACGGCTTGATATTGATTGCGGAAAGGTTGTTTATTATAACAACAACATTGTTTAATACTAATAATAAATAGTCGGTCACCCTAACCCGATAGCAAATAGCCATTCGTCACATAATGTAGTCCCCCGAAAGTTGCGAAGCGTTTATCCCGCTCCGATGAAATATCCTGCATAGTGATCAATTTTAGTGGCTGCCTTTCCCTGGGGGGCATTGCGGCGGCTTGTTGAGTTTTGATTGCAATTCTGATGAGCTGCCTGGTTAGCATTTCTGCCCCTGATCATCATCAGGTGTAGGTGTAATTTTTTCTTACTCATGATTTATAAATTAGTTGTTATGATTTTCGTTGTTAATTCCGGGGCAAACATATTTAACGGGAATAATATTTCCAAATACGGTGACTGATAATGACCGAAAATAAACGAAAATGACAGGGCCAGGTTTGGTATAATTAATATTTTTAGAATGGCCCAAACCTGGAAGAATCAAATTTATTAAAACGATTATGCCGGTATTGCCGGCATGCTTCCTGTCCCGGCTTATAGTAGGGTCATGCCAGGGAGAATGTAGGGAGAACATAGGGAGAACCCAGGGGGGAACAACGAAGGATAGTGGGAGAAAGGTAAGCGGAGGATAGGGGAAAGGTGGGATTTTAATTGATAATTGATAATTTTTCACCAGCATCCTAACGTAATCATAGCAAAATCAATTGATTACCTTTTTGTTCTTTGACATCTTGAAGATAATTTTCCTGAAACAGCTGCTGTATCTGGATTTTGTTAAGTAGTGTTATGCTTAAAACTTGTAGAATTTCATAATTCGTATGTTTGATTTTTAATTTTTCTTTCATGAGAGCTACCGTAACATATGCAATTATGGCAGTGTAAATTTGAACTCTTACCGCATTATCACTGTATCCCAAAAGGATTTCACCTTTAGGTGTTGTTTGATCCATTTGAAAAATAACTCCACACCCCAACGATACTTATATAGTCTGGCAATATCTAATGCTGACAATAAAAAATTATTAGTGACAAATTCAAATGTTATACCGATTTCATCATCATAATATTTTATTCTGCGGAGCTTGTCAGGATAATTTTTGGAAGCATAATGATTATTAAGTTTAATTGTTTGATCACATAATACACCTGTTGACTTGTCAACTTTGGCCGAATATAATCTTCGGTAATTCGTATTATCTTTTAACCGGGTGACAAAGTAAGCATCACTTTGATCAATAAGATACAGCCTGCTGAAATCTACGTACCTTTATCCAGGACATAATAGCCGCCTGTCTCATATTCGATAATATCCAAAAAGTTAACAACATGAACTGACCCATCGGATATATAAATGAAGGTTGGAATTTCTGTTTTTACGTCATATTGAGTATGCATCTTTACAGCCGCCTTATTTTTACGGAATTTTGCCCACCAGAAAACACTTAAACAAAGATCAATAGTAGTGGAGTCAATCGCGTATACATTGCCTTCTATCTTTAGCTCAAAGTCATTATTGGAGGTGCAAACCTTCCTGGCTTGTGCAATGAGTAAATAGGCATATTCTGCAAAGATCCTCCAGTCGCGATTTTCATTGGCATAAGCCAGATTTGATATGCCAGTTCCCATACCCAGGTGATACCATTTGTCACGTTGCGTGTTTAAGCACATTACAAGATCACTCAGGCTATCCTGATTTGCTAATTGGCCAAAAAGCATACACATTAACTGGTGCCAGCAAGTAAAATGCTGAACTTTGTAGTTCCCGTTAAATTTCTTTACGCACTGGATGAAATCATTTTCAGGAAGAAAGGCAGTGACTTGGGCAAACAAATATTTTCCGTTATTCATACAGTAATGTATGACCAATTGACAGGGCAAGAAAATTCACTTTTTTGCTCAAATCGTTTGAACTCAAAAATCACATGAAACCCTTATCTATCAAGATTTTCAAAGAACTAATATTTAAAACGTTAGGACGCTACTGGTTTTAAAAAGCATTTCAAATGATTACTGATTTCCGATCAGGTAGCATTTCATATTCGTTCATATTGAACAAATGAATACAGAATCCGTTTGCCCGCCGATTCTTTGTACCGCACCAAATCGTATAAGTGCCCTCTGCTGCATACTGGTGAGGTAGCATTCTTTACTTAGAAGCGAATTTAATAAAATCTCCAAAGACAATAAAGAATCAAAAAAAGAGTTCAAATATTTCACCCTTAAGATGGAAATCCATTAAATAAGGGCTGTCGCGCCAAAGTACTTCGCTACCAGGAATATATTGTACCAGGTATGCATTGTAGAATTTACCGCTATTAACTTGTACCAAACGCGTGAAATCACCCCAGAAATAAACACTATGAAAAAACCTTTCCTCTTAGTAACAACTGTATTATTGACCTTCGGGAGCATCCAGGCACAGATAGGTATTGGTACCAATACACCTAACTCGTCTGCCCGCCTCGAGGTTAATTCAACAACAAAAGGCTTCCTTCCTCCGCGAATGACAATATCGCAACGCAATGCGATAAGTCTTCCTGCTACAGGGTTAATGATTTATCAAACTGACAGCACTGCAGGTTTGTACTATTATACAGGGACTACCTGGATTAATACTTCCGCTGCGGGTACGATCGGTTTACAAGGTCCGAGAGGTTTAACGGGCCCGATCGGTCCGATGGGTTTAACAGGTGCAGTCGGAACAAATGGTGCGGATGGAGCAACCGGACCTCAGGGATTTCCCGGGTTTCCAGGTGCAACTGGTCCGATTGGACTAACTGGTGCAGCTGGAACAAACGGGATAAATGGTGCTGATGGAGCGACGGGCCCACTGGGCATTCAAGGATTAACAGGAGCGACAGGTCCAATTGGACTCACTGGCGCAGCAGGCACAAACGGAACCAATGGCGTTGATGGCGGAACGGGACTTCAAGGTATTCAGGGTTTAACAGGCTTGACTGGTGAGGCAGGAATAAACGGAATAAATGGTATTGATGGTGCAACCGGCTTAACTGGGGCACCTGGAACGAATGGCTTAGATGGAGCAACTGGCCCCCAGGGCATTCAAGGTTTAACGGGCTTAACAGGCGCAAATGGAATTAACGGAATTGATGGAGCAACCGGCTTAACTGGGGCACCTGGAACGAATGGTTTAGATGGAGCAACTGGCCCCCAGGGCATTCAAGGTTTAACAGGATTAACTGGTGCAACTGGAATTAATGGAATTGATGGCGCCGCAGGAATAAATGGTTTAGAGGGGGCAACCGGCCCCCAAGGCATTCAGGGTTTAACAGGCTTGACTGGTGCAGCAGGAATAAACGGAATAAATGGTATTGATGGTGCAACCGGCTTAACTGGGGCACCTGGAACGAATGGCTTAGATGGAGCAACTGGCCCCCAGGGCATTCAAGGTTTAACGGGCTTAACAGGCGCAAATGGAATTAACGGAATTGATGGAGCAACCGGCTTAACTGGGGCACCTGGAACGAATGGTTTAGATGGAGCAACTGGCCCCCAGGGCATTCAAGGTTTAACAGGATTAACTGGTGCAACTGGAATTAATGGAATTGATGGCGCCGCAGGAATAAATGGTTTAGAGGGTGTAACCGGCCCCCAAGGCATCCAGGGTTTAACAGGCTTGACTGGTGCGGCAGGAATAAACGGGATAAATGGTATTGATGGTGCAACCGGCTTAACTGGGGCACCAGGAACGAATGGTCTAGATGGTGCAACTGGCCCGCAAGGCATCCAGGGTTTAACCGGTGCAAACGGAACAAATGGTATTGATGGCGCAACCGGCGCCGCAGGAATAAATGGTATTGATGGTGCAACTGGTGCTTCAGGAATAAATGGTTTAGATGGCGCAAGCGGCCCCCAAGGCATTCAAGGTTTAACTGGATTAGCGGGTGCAGTCGGAACAAATGGCATTGATGGTGCAACTGGCGCGCAAGGCATTCAAGGTTTAACTGGTTTAACTGGCTTAACTGGTGCAAATGGAATTAACGGAATTGATGGCGCAACCGGCTTAACGGGGGCACCTGGAACGAATGGTTTAGATGGAGCAACTGGCCCGCAAGGCATTCAGGGTCTAACAGGCTTAACCGGTGCAAATGGCATTGATGGAACAGCAGGAATAGATGGTTTAGATGG
>JBDTWP010000307.1:0-8622 GCA_040006615.1 Ferruginibacter sp. | reverse complement strand
AAAGAGTGATAAAAGCAGTGTGTTGTTTTCCAGCAATCACGGAGAAGGCCGCATTGCCTTATGGAAAACTGTTATTGAACCGTTTGAACAAAATAAAACGGAAAAGATCAGTGGTACGGAAGGCGCCGGCGGCTTTGATATAGTGGAAGTAAGTGATAAACTATTTGTGTTATCCGGGGGAAATATTTCAAAACTAAACCTGGAAGCAAACAAAACAGATCCCGTCAACATAAGTTATACTTTCAGGAGAAACCTATCAGCTGAATTTGACCAGATGTTTTATGAAGCTTGGGCCCAGATAGAAGAAAATTATTATGATGAAAAATTTCATGGACTTGATTGGGAAAAAACAAAGGTTCATTATAAACAGTTTATACCTTACATGAACAATCGCGCTGATTTGCGGATACTGCTCAATGATATGCTGGGTGAACTGAATTCATCCCACCAAGGATTTGGTACCACCGGTGATGACGAAACCATTTCATTGAATAATCGTACCATGGAAACTGGGATCATTTTTAATGAGCAGGAACCATATAAAGTGCAGAAAATAGTTAAGCGTTCTGCGGCTGAAAAAAAAGGCATTGATATTAAACCCGGTGACATTTTGATAAAAGTAAATGATGAGGAGGTTCAAACCGCTAGGGATCGCAATTATTATTTCACCAGGCCCTCATTGGATAAAGAATTAAGAATGACATTCAGCAGTAAAGGAAGGAACTATGAGGTAAAGTTGCATCCGCAATCGGGCCTGGCAGGCAATCTGTATGATGAATGGATCGATAACAACCAGCAAAGGGTAAACGAAAAGAGTAATGGAAGAATTGCCTATGGTTATATGAAAAATATGGGACAGGGTGAGCTCGACCAGTTCATCATCGATATGACGCAGGAACTGGGCGAAAAAGATGCGTTGATATTTGACCTGCGGTATAATACCGGTGGAAATGTGCATGATGCTGTACTTAATTTTTTATCTCAGCGTTCTTACCTGCATTGGAAATACCGGGAGGGAAAACTAACGCCCCAGCCCAATTTTTCACCCAGTGACAAGCCCATTATCTTACTCATTAACGAGCAATCGCTGAGCGATGCGGAAATGACTGCCAACGGGTTTAAAGCATTGAAACTGGGAAAGATCATCGGCAATGAAACTTATAGATGGATCATTTTTACGAGTGGTATTTCGCTGGTTGATAATTCTTCAGTGCGAATGCCTTCCTGGGGCTGTTTTACCCTGGATGGAAAAGACCTTGAAAAAACAGGCGTTCAGCCAGATATAACGGTCATCAATTCATTTGAAGATAAGATGAACGGAAAAGATCCCCAGTTGGATCGGGCGATTGAAGAAATATTGAAACAGTTGAAATAATTATTTTGTTATTACGTAATATCAGACCGCGGCCTGTTCCTGACAAATAACAATTATCCTGTCTTATTATAAACAAAAATTGTCTCCAATTGTTTAAATTATAAAATTTTTGTTATGGCAAAACCAACAATCGAAATAATTGAAGCGCTGCGGGAAACGGCAGTCCGTTTACGGAATGGTAGATTTTATAAATGGGGACACCATGGCGCCTGCAATTGTGGTCACCTGCTACAGGTAGTTACCAACTTTAGCAAGGAAGAAATTTTACGATACGCCCATACCGCTATTGGTGAATGGACAGAGATGGCGGAAGAGTTTTGCCCCGTAGCCAATACACCGTTAACTTTAATGATTTCCAGACTGGTAGAAATGGGGCTTACACCCGTAGATATTCACAATATCGAATACCTGGCAGATAAAGAAGTACTTCATAATTTACCTGGTGGCTTTCGATGGCTAAAACGAAACAAAAAGGAGGATGTGATCATCTATTTTGAAGCCTTTGCCAACCTCATGGAAGATAAATTGACTCAGTCCGTTGATGTAAGTTTTTTAACTGGTATTAACAACACCTGTACTGATGATATTTACCTTCAAGAGCCAGGGTTCTGTTCTTGGCCAGGGAATCCAACCTTCCAAAAGTTGGTTACGCGGATTTAAAATGCACCTCTTTTTAGTAAGATCTTATATGATCCTTTCAAAAATATTTTAAGCTTTTAAAGGAAAAATGCCGTAAGTAAAATGGAAAGGAAAACTTACCTCAAAAATAGGAATTGGGTTTAAAACATTATCAATTATCAATTAAACCCTACCTTTATTTTATGAAAACTGAAATCGAAAATGTCTTAATAAAAAACCGCTCATCCTTTCATCCGGTGATAAATTTCAATCCTAGTGAAGAAAAATTATTTCACTTCGATTTTAGCTCAACCAATAAGGAACTTACTTTAGCTGATATTACCAATACGCAAATATTTTCCCAATATATCAATAAGAAGTTGGAAATCGAACATGCAAAGTTTGGCATCGGCGGTTACAATGAAGACAGGGTACTTTACAAAAGGAGTAGTCTCTTTGAGCCTTCGGAATCATCCGGCTCCTTCATTTTTGGAGGAGGTTGGGATGGAGCCTCTCCCCGCTCCATCCACCTTGGTATCGATGTCTGGGGACCGGAAGGTACAGAAGTCTTTGCACCGGTCGGGGGAATGGTACACAGCTTTGCCTTTAATGATAATTTTGGAGACTACGGTGCTACAATCATTCTAAAACATCAACTGGACACAATCGTATTCCATACTTTATACGGCCATGTTAGTTTGGAAGATATTGCACAATTGCACCAGGGTAAATACTTCAGCAGGGGTGAACTTATTGCTCATTTTGGCAAACCTGCAGAGAATGGCTGCTGGCCGCCACACCTGCATTTCCAGGTAATTGGCGATATGAATCTGAAAGAAGGTGATTACCCCGGAGTTTGTGCGATAAGTGAAAGAAAAAAATTCACTTTAAACTGCCCGGATCCGGATTTGATATTAAATATGATGCAGTATACCCTCCCTGCACAGGCTTTTACTATCTTTACATCGCAAATAGATCAGCATGGAAATTAAAGCAGGCGCATTATTAAGAAACATCAACAGCCCCGATGACTTAAAAAAACTAAATAAAGAGCAATTACACCAGGTATGTGACGAATTACGTCAGTATATTATTGATGTGGTGAGTGTGCATGGAGGCCATTTTGGCGCGAGTCTAGGTGTGGTGGAATTGAGTGTCGCTTTGCATTATGTATTTAATACCCCGCACGACCAGCTGGTTTGGGATGTTGGTCACCAGGCATATGGGCACAAAATCCTGACAGGCAGGAGAGACGCTTTCCCAACCAATAGAAAATATCATGGCTTAAGCGGTTTTCCCAATCGTACTGAAAGCACCTATGATACCTTTGGTGTTGGCCATTCCTCCACTTCCATCAGTGCCGCATTGGGTATGGCAATGGCAAGTCATTATAAAGGTGAAAAAGATAAACAACATATTGCTGTCATCGGTGATGGTGCTATGACAGCGGGTCTTGCCTTTGAAGCAATGAACCATGCCGGCACAGCCAATAGCAATGTGCTCATAATACTGAATGACAACTGTATGAGCATCGACCCGAATGTGGGAGCCCTAAAGGAATATTTAACGGATATTACGACTTCCCACAAGTACAATGAACTGCGGGATAATTTTTGGAAGGCATTGGGCAAATTACCAGTTGGCAAAAATTTCAGCCGTGAAATGGCCAGCAAACTGGAGGCCAGTCTGAAAGGCATTGTCAGTAAAAGCAGCAATCTGTTTGAAGCTTTACAACTACGTTATTTTGGCCCTATCGACGGTCACAATATTACCAAACTGGTCGATACCTTAACGGATCTGAAAGATATCCCGGGTCCTAAAATTTTACATATTAAAACGGTAAAAGGGAAAGGATATGCCCTGGCTGAAAAGGATCAAACAAAGTGGCATGCGCCAGGCTTGTTTGATAAGATCACCGGGGAAATTGTTAAGAAAAAATTTGATATACCCCAGCCTCCAAAATACCAGGATGTTTTTGGACATACAATTATTGAACTGGCGGAGTTGAACGATACAATAATGGGGGTAACTCCGGCTATGCCAAGCGGTTCTTCCTTGAAATATATGATGGAGAAAATGCCCGAAAGGGCGTTTGATGTGGGCATTTGCGAGCAACATGCGGTTACATTAAGCGCGGGCCTTGCTACCCAGGGAATGAGAGTATTCTGTAATGTGTATTCAACATTTATGCAAAGAGCGTATGATATGGTGGTCCATGACGTAGCCATTCAGAATTTACCCGTGGTGTTTTGTTTGGACAGGGCCGGATTGGTGGGTGAGGACGGTCCTACGCACCATGGCTGCTATGATATTGCCTATATGCGTTGCATACCCAATTTGATCGTTAGTGCGCCTATGAATGAAAAGGAATTGAGAAATCTGATGTACACTTCGCAGTTACCAACTACAATCAATCCTTTTGTGATCCGGTACCCGCGTGGTGAGGGTGTAATGCCGGAGTGGAAAACGGCTTTTGAAGAAATACAAATTGGAAAGGGGAGAAAACTAAGGGACGGACAGGATGTAGCAATACTATCATTCGGTCATCCGGGTAATTTCGCAGCCGCTGCTATCCGCGATGTAAAAGCCGAAGGAATTAACCCGGCTCATTACGATATGCGCTTTGTAAAACCCATCGATAAACAATTGCTGCATGAAGTATTTGGTAAATTCAATAAAATAATCACCATTGAAGATGGAACAATAGTAGGCGGTTTTGGTACTGCCGTATTGGAATTTATGAATGAATATGGCTATACGGCGGATGTAAAGATTATGGGCATTCCTGACCGTTTTATTGATCATGGCTCACCAAAAGAATTATATAAAGAAATAGGTTTGGATGCCAACGCAATTGCATGCGTATTAAGAGATTTAATGAAAGTGAAAGTTAAAGTTACTGCTACTTTTCAATAAAGGATTTAAAGGAAATTCTTAATACGGCAAATTGGTGCCACGTTTTTTTCCAGCCCCGGTTCATAACTCCACGCACCGAAATCTTTGTATTTCCAGCCTCGCTTCCTGTTTCCACTCACCGAAACAGAACCTGCATCACTGTCCTCCTGAACATTCCTCCAGCCTCTTTAACATACTTGCTGCTATTTCAAAAGAAATCAGAGATCAGAAATCTTTTTTGTGGAAGATGAACTGTTTGGCATCTCATACAACACAAATAATTTTCATGCGCTGGTTAACAATTCTCCTATTGGCAGCAGCTTCCATTTCAGCATTCGCTGTTTTTAATGCAATTAAAAACAACGCCAGGCAAAAAAATAAAAATGCTGCAGTTGGTAAACATGCGGTAACGGATATACGCAAAGCAACAATGGTTCGCCTGAAGCAATATGCCTGTGATGTAAAAGCATATACTTCTAAAAATAATCTTAATAACCGGTACTGTTTTTTAATTGATATGAAAATTCCTTCCGGTAGTAAACGTTTTTTTATTTATGACCTGGAAAATGATTCCATAATGCAGGCAGGATTGGTAACCCATGGCAGTGGTATTAATATTTCTGGCGATAGTTTGGCATTTTCGAATAATACCGGCAGTAATTGCACTTCTTTGGGCAAATATAAGATTGGTAAGTCTTATCATGGCAAATTTGGTCCTGCCTGGAAATTATATGGATTAGACAGAACCAACAGCAACGCCTTTAATCGCTTTGTAGTCTTACACGCCCATCCATGTGTGCCCGAAAATGAAATTGCTCCCCTGGAAATTTGCAGGAGTTGGGGATGCCCTACCATTTCTCCTTTATTTTTATCCAGTGTAAAAAAGTATCTTGATAATTCAAGTTCACCAATATTATTGTGGATATTTTACTGAAGTGTAATCAATAATATTTGATGAATAAGCAGCAAAGGCCTGTAAACAATTGTGAACTATCCCAGATAATAACCAGGTATAACGCAGTATATATCTGGTGTCATATCACACCTGAATTAACGGGTAAAGTTTTAGTGATTTTATCCTGGCATAATAATCGTAAATACCATTTTGAAAAACCTTCAGAGCCTTACTACAACTCAGTGCCACTAAATGTGCTTCTACTTCCCCATCGGATACACGTTTAAAAACCCTCGTTGTTGGGCTATTCTCAAATGCGCCTTCAAACCCATTTTCTACAAATTTCTTTTTTACCCTGTCTATTGTTCGAATTCCAATTTTGAGAACCTTCGCTACATCTTCGTTGTTCATCTTATCTGCAAATTGACCTTTATCGCAATTCAGTAGTGTCAATGCATGAATTAAAAAATAATAACAGGCCGTCCGTTACCAAGGTGTTTAGTCAGTTCCAGACCAGTCATCCCAGGCTTTCAATATCCAATAAGATCAGTTCAACCGGTTGCTCCAGCATCCATAGCCTTGGCCTTTACCCGGGGATAAAATAATATTCTAAAAACTCGTCATTTCATTATAATCGAGTGGTGTAGAAGTTTCTTCTTCCCTGCTTTCATTGTATTCGATGATGAAATTGTTTCTTCCTTCACCAGTCACAAGCATCATATATTTTTGCTGTACTAGTTCCAGTAAACTTAAAAATAAAAATATAGCATGTATACGGTTTTCACACACATCAAATATCTTTTCAAATGTTACAGTCTTTTCTTTCCGGCAGGTATCCAGCATAAATTCCCTGCTCTCTTCCATGGTGTAGTTGTATTGTATTACCGTGTGTACCGGTTTATTATTCCTTTCATGAAGCCTGTGAACTACTCTTTCAAAGGCCCTCATCAGTTTGAATAGGGTAACTGCCAGTATTTCCGTACCTTCTCCGGATTCTTCACCAATTTGGTACAGTTCCTTTTGCAGGTTGCCGCGTTTGATCATGAGCATACGAATCTCTTCCAGTTCCGCCATCTTTATTGATGCTTCTTTAAATCTTTTGTATTCAAGGATCTTATTGATCAGTTCCTGCCTCGGATCCACTTCATTGCCCTGTGCATCGATCTCTTTCCGGGGTAGCAACATCTTTGCCTTTATCCGCATCAACGTGCTGATGAATAAAATAAATTCACTGCTCAGTTCTATATTCAGCTTTTCAGAGCTGTGAATGAAATCAAGGAAATCGTTTGTGATCCTGGTGATTGGAATGTTATAAATATCGAGTTCATCTCTTTCAATAAAAAAAAGTAAAAGGTCAAAAGGACCTTCAAACTCGTCCAGCTTTATCTGGTAAGTAGCCGTATTCAAGTTTATAAATTTTTAATGACAAAAAATCTTCCAATCCTGTAGTCAGCAAGGATTCTAAACACGGCGTAGAAAATACCGGTAGTCAATGGGGCAAATGTATAGAAAGTTATTAGAGAATTACCATTTTGCAGCAAAACCTACTCCCAGTGTGGATAATATCTGTAAACCCAGGGCGCGGTCAGGCCTCACCGGATTTTTTACGTCATCGTCATATAACATATCCAGCGTATAACTTACCTGGATCCACTTATTAACCTTCATCCTCACCTGGTTGGTCCAGAATAAATCGACGTTCTTGGCTTTTTTAAGGTAATTCGAAAAAAGATCTATTTTACTATAGTAATTAACATTTTTCATAATGTCTTTTTTCAATGTAGCAGTTACAAATGCACCAAATTCGCCATGGTTTGGTTTGGCGGGATCTACTCCGTAAAGCTTAGCTAACGGCGTTTCTATATTACCATTAAACACGCCACCCTGTGATGCGTAACTATAAGGCCCGTTTGATGCAATGATCCACCTGGCAACAAGTGGTGATCCGAATATGGAAAACCTTGAATTCGGATGCCAGTCAATGCCCAAAGGTGCTATCGTGATATAGGCTGGAGCAAAAAAGCCGGAGTTTCTTCTCTTGGTGGTGGTTCCGAAATAATCATATTGATAGCCGCTGGACAGCTGTGAACGCAATTGCGCCAAAGAAGCGATACTTAAATTCTTCCAGTTTTTTGGCTGGTAACCATATTTAGAAATAAGATCCAGCCGGTCATTTACTTTTCTCACACCCAGTGTTGTGGTATTAACCAGGGCATAATTGATATCCAAAACATTATCCCAGGAATTACGACTCCATTTTCTGTTGGCGAATACATTTAGAGAGGTAGCTAATGAAAGCGAAAATTTATCCCCACCAGCGGCGATCCAGTTACTATTACCAATTTGAGTCAGATTAATGCTTAGCAATCCACCTTTTATCCATCCATTTTTGTCGGCTTTTATAGCAGTATCTGTATTTAGGTTCTTGCTTGCAGCGGCTTTCAGATCTTTTAGCGTCACATCCTGTGCCATTGCCCCTATGCTCATAACGGTCAATGCCAATAAACTCAACAATTTTTTCATCTTAGTCGGAATAGAAGTGTAACAATGCCCTATAAGGTCGGTTCATAAAGAATATAACGGGTATCCTTTACTTTATTAAGGCGTCCCTGATTTCCATTAGCAACAGGTCAGTAGAGGAGGGTCCTGCCGGAGGTAGCGGGGTGTCTTCCTTCTTTTTAATTATAGAATTCATTGCCTTAATTACGCTGAACAGCACTAAAGCAATTACTATAAATTTCAAAATGGCGGCAAGAAAATTGCCATATTTTACAGCTCCCCAGGTTAATTTATCAAGATTTTCTGCTTTTTAGCATAGCTAAAAGGGATGAGGCTAATC
>JBDTWP010000306.1:0-8716 GCA_040006615.1 Ferruginibacter sp. | reverse complement strand
AGCCGTCGTTTATCGCATTTTACATTATCCACAGGCTAAAGCCTGTGGCAATTCATTTCCCGACCAAGCCAGGTTCTAGTGAGACTTGCCAGACAGTATTGTTGCAGAAAAGCCTAAATACTTTTCATTGGTTTTCAATAGATTATGAATGGTGTATATATAATTGTCGCGGCAACCGGTGGTTTGTGAGGACACAAACCACGGCCCAGCCTCGGTCGCGCCCCACCGACCGAAATAAGGAGCAACAATTTGGAATGAAGTTTTGTCGTATGCCAAACATTGTGACAGCGGCCCACACCGTTCATTGAGTTTTTCATTCTTATTTATTTGCAGGATACGACAACTACGGACTTTCTATTTATTGCATAATCGAATATCAACGTGCCATCTGAATTGCTCCTTAGCTTTTTGAATGTTTTATTATTTATTGAGATAGTATATTCGGTATCCCGCTTAAGATCATTCACCTGGTAATTCAATATATTTGAATGCCAGTCATTCGAAGATTGAGTCCAGGAAATCTGATGAGGGTTCCATATTTTAACATCCAATATAAGGCTGCTTTTAGCCGGGGCAGTTACTTTCATAGAAGCATGATCGCTACTGCCATTAAAATATAAAAGGCTTGTATCAGAACTATAGTAACCAAAACCGGTTTTCGATATTATTTTAAACCAGCCGTCAGATACAGCATACTTATTCATTTGAAGACCGATCGTTAATTTTTTATCCCTGAAGTTATATTTCACACTGGTGCCCGCTAATTCCCGGGTAATATGGGGATTTAAATAAAGCCTGTTGTATAGCGGATTGATACCATAAACAGCCTGGTATAATCCAACAACTGAAAGGCTGTTTCCCGAAAGGATATCATCTCCCAGTCCTTCTTGTTTTAAACGCCCGTAACGCTGAAATGCCAGTCCGTCTTTTGCATATTGAGCCAAAACATTCTTTACATATTTTACGGCAAGTTCAGGTTTGTAACCCGCGTACGCCTCTATGGCAACTGCTCCCCAGGATAAAAACAGATCACCGTTCTCATAATTCGGAAAAGGGAATTGCCAGTCGTTGCCTTCGCCTGCATTGTACGAATACATACAGACAGGCCAAAAGAATAGCTTCTCTTTTTGCATCTGCGTCTCTATGTTATCGAGTATTATCTTCCTCCTGGAATCATCATCGCAAATTCCGTAAGCAATGGCCATAAAGTTGACAGGGGTAACCATATTATTGCCATGGACAGAGCCATCTTTATCTCTCCAATGAATGTAACAACTTTTTTCTTTGTCCCAGAAACCACCTTCCGTAACAGTCTTGTTAAAGCTGGCTTTCAATTTTTCAGCGAACTGATGGTAATAATTTTCTTTTCCCGTATTTCCCAATTGCTTTTCAATGGCTGCCCATAAAACGAGGGCGTGGTATAGCTTTGCATTTACAAAGGCATTTTCATAAGATGCCCAGATAATGTCTAACCAGTCACTTCCTCTTTTTTGGTTATGGCTATCCGTTTTCATTTCCACCAGACCGTTGTTATTGCCATCTCTTTTCATTATCCAATCCAACGCTTTTTCACAGGATAACTGATGAGATTTTACCCAGGCCCTGTCCCCGGTCTGGTCATACAATTCTGCAACATTTGTAACAAGGTCCGGATTGGAATCTAACAAATAACCCCATTGGGCTTCATAAAAACCCATATCAGAAACTTCCCCGGGCATCATGTCTTCATTGCTGTAAGCCCACCGGGGCCATACTCTTCCGTCCGGTTTAATAGCATTATCCCTGTAAAAGTCAAGGCATTGCCGGTAGCCTTCTAAATAATATTTATCATTTATCGCGAGGCCCATTTGAGCAATGTATTGTTCGTGCAAACAAATTGGCCCATAGGGTGTATGCCAGCTATTGCCCCCAAAATGTTCCTTATCAATAACACCGATCCTGGCAATTGTATTTAATACCGCACTTACCTGTTTACCGTTTATACCAACCAAGTTTCCGCGGTCAAATTGATCTTTGAAATTAAAGTAAGAAAGCGTGATGCTTTGGGTGGTTTTGCCTGTATTTATTTTAAAGGGAGCCCACACATCCATACTGTCACGAATGTACCGCCTTCTGTGGGTGCCGGAATCAAATCGCGGCGTTATTTCTTCCGGAAATACTCCAATGCCGCAAGCTAATTTATCCTCTGCCGTACGGCTGTAATCCATGGCAACCTGGTTGCCCGGCGCATCCACAGAAACAGTTAGGCCATTCCCTGTTTTGCTATTCCAAAACCTGGATGAGTTACTATGTACTCCATAAGTATCTGATTTTTTGTTAAAAAGGTAAAACCAGGCAATGCCGCCATAATCCTGGTAAGCTCCATCCCAGGTATTGATATTGCTGAATGTAAAAACCGGAAATGAGGCCTGTTCCGCCACAATTGACCTGGATAAGGTTCTGTCCATATCGAATTTAATAATGCTGTCGGTTATGCTGAAGGTCCAGGTCTCATTTATAAGGAGGTTTTTATCACCATACATAATGCCGGATATGGTGATAATGTTTTTACCAATTTTAATTGCAGGGGCTGATGACAGATGCAAGGTTGAATATGTAGCATCATTTGTCCTGACCCGGGAATATACGCCCGCAGCTCCTTCAATTACTTTCTGACCGTTTACTACCAATAAAGAAATATTGGCCTTTCGATCATAGTCAAGCGACATCTTTATTTTTCCATTACTAAAAACTATCTTTTTACTTTGTATGTCGTTCCTGATTATTATTGCCTGAGCAATGCAGGCACCGGATATTTCAATAATAAAAATAACAGAAAAAAGATGTAAGCGCAAGCATTTTTCAGACATCATATAAGTGGATTTTCCTGGTAAAGAATTTATTATGCACCATAGATCCGGGGAATTTGCAGTTCATTATTTAACAGGTCAGTTAAGTCAGTTAAATTTCAAAACGTAAAGGGTTTATTGTTCCGGGCAGCCGCGTAAATAGCCAGGACAATCTCAACAGCTTTCCGTGCTTCAGGGCCGTTGATCTCAAATGTTTTGCCAGTTTCGATTGAGTCAATAAACGCAACTATATTTTTTGCATGCGGTTCAAAGGGGATGGCACCGGGATCGGATACTCCCCCGCCTCCCGCAATTTGGCTGAACCTGTTTAATATTTCATTGTCATCTGCTATGGGATCAGCAAATTGCCAGACTTTAAAACTATTCTCAACCTGGATAACTGTCCCTTTAGTTCCGGTGATCTCTATGCGTCGGAACTGGCCGGGAAATGATGCGGTGGAACCGTAAATTACGCCCAGGGCATTATTTTTAAATTTCAGCACCGCTGCTGCGGTATCCTCCACTTCAATTTTATGGCCCAGGGTAGCGGTATATGCCTGCAGAGAATCAAGTGGCCCCATAAGATGTTGAAGTATATCAATCATGTGGATTGCCTGGTTCATCAAAGCGCCACCGCCATCGAGCCTGGAAGTTCCATGCCAGCTATCCTTATAATAATCATCCGTTCTCCACCATGGTACATGTACCGAGGCATAGGTTATTGTTCCAAAACGCTTATTCTCTACCGCTGTCTTCAGATATTTAAATGAATCATTATAACGGTAATTAAATATACAACCCAGTTTAGTTCCCGCCTTATCATGAGCTTCGATCATTTTGTCTATACGTTCAAGGGAAATTTCAAGTGGCTTCTCAGAAAGCACATGTTTGCCACAGAGGGCTGCTTTAATTGTTGCTTCCATATGAGCCCCGCTTGGTGTTGCGATAGTAACAATTTCAATTTCGGCCGAGTCAAGCATTTCATCGTAATTCAGAAATTCTTCACATTGATATTTTTCTGCCAAAGCCCGGGTCTTAAGAGGATTAGAACCGCAAAACCCTACGAGCCTGGCATTTTTTATGCTTCTGATCGCCTGCGCATGAAAATCGGCTATCATGCCGGTCCCGATTATACCAAAATTCCATGTCTTCATTTTTTTGATTCAACTAAGTTTTTATTCTCAATAATTTGCCGGGAAAATGAAAAGAACCAGTTTGAAAAACGTATTAGTACATCTTTGCAAAATCGTCTGAATAAGCATTGATGGCTTTATTAGTTAAATGAAAGCCGGAACTGATAATGATCCGGTATCTGAAAGTTAAAGACTTCCCGGCGGGGATGCTGTAATTCAGGGAATCTTTTCCTTCCGTGAAATCCTTTACTCCAAGTGGATTAGCCGAAAATAATCCATAACCGCGCGCATGCCAGTAAGTAGGATAACTAAGGTTGCCGGGGTGGTCACAAATAACCAAAGAGATATTTTCGTTCCCGATACTTCCATAAAGGTCCATCCATTTTGCACGGGTACCCCAAACGGCCAAACCTGTGTCTCCTTCGCTGCTTACATAGTTGCCTGTAACCCCTACATTCGACATTGCCTTTACTGTAACAGGATTGCCCTTAGCATCTGTAAGGGTCATATCTTCATTCGAAGGTAATTCAAGTTGCCGTGCTACACGGATACCAAACATGCCTTCTTTGGTATCCCTGAAGGTTACTTTGGCAGTATTGGCAGTTAGGCTTGTGATCCGGTCAATAATACGTATTGAATCTTTGGCAATAAAATGGAATACTGTTTTTTCAGCCAGCAGTTCTTTGCCAGCAGGATCCACCCAGCTTGCAGTAGTAACCATGGAACCCTCGCCGTTTCCTTCGGACAGCTCGCCAATGCTGAGATGTTTTATTTGCCCGCCGTTAATATTCCGTATCCCTTCGGAGCCGTTGCCCCAGAAATCATAACCGTTAACATTCCCATAATTAAGCCAATTACCAACCTGGTGAATATGATCCCGCCGTTCTCCTTCCCTGGCTTTTATCGGGAAACCGCGTGTAATGGTGGTTCCGGAAGCGGCGATTATCGGATAAAGTATGGGTTTATAAACAGAATCAGGCCACCAGTAAGCCGTGAAGAGTTTTCCGTCAACCAGGACGTCAACCCTATTTTCAGTTTCATGTTTTACAAATGTTAGTTTTGAGTTGTTGACTTCCTGGTTTTGTTTATTGGATCCCTGCCCGCAGGAAGTAAAAAACAAAACTACCGGCAGCATTATTGAAATAGATTGTATTCTCATGATTTCTACATATTTATGTTTACTTTAAAAGGTAGATAAATCTCATATGATTTTCTACATTGGGTATTACTTTTATAATCCAGCATTTGCGCGTCATAAGGGTAATACTATACTTTAAATTAGTCTCTGTCACACTTCATTGGGAACAATATAAGGTGGGCGATATACCCTGGTCAGCATCGCATTCGCCGCAGGATCATTGATAACTGCCTCATTATCGAAGTCGGCACCCATGAACTTCAATTCACGACCAAGGCGATAGGAAATATTTGCCAGCATAGGAAGTGCAGATGAGAAAAACCCTTCATTGATGTCGCAGTGCAATGTTCCGTCTTGTCCGGTGCGTATGGCATCAATAAAATTGGCAAAATGGGCTGTATCACTGCCGCCGGTATGAGAAACATCTTCACTCTTGGTTTCCGTTGCAATTTTTGAGGCTGCAAAGGGTTCTTTTTCCCGTTTCCGGAACGCTTTCCATGATTCCCCGTCGAGTTCGAGGTAACCTTCGGTGCCATAGAACATGTTTCCGATCGTGGTATTAAATCCTGATTCACCATTAGAGTAGCGGCCCCGGGTTTCAAATTCCAGCATCGTACCATCCTTGTATTTAAATATGGAAGACTGAGTGTTGGGTGTTTCCTGTGCGCATTCATGAGGATCAATACCATAAATACCACCGGTAGAATAAATCGAAATGGGATGTTCATTTTTATTAAGCCCCCAGCGGGCAATATCAAACTGATGTGGTCCCTGGTTGCCGGTATCTCCATTACCGGTATCCCAATACCAATGCCAGTTGTAATGACCTTTTTTTTCATTATAGGGGCGCCAGGTGGCCGGGCCCAGCCAACGATCATAATGGAGTGTAGCAGGAGGTTCACTGTCTTTGGCGATACCAAAGGAATCACGTGGTTTAATACAAAGGCCACGCGCCATATAAACATCACCAATGCCGCCATCATGAAGGAATTTAATTGCATCCATAACATTGGTAATGGAACGGTTTTGGAAACCCACCTGAACCCGTTTATTGTATTTACGTGCCGCTTCAATCATTTTACGTCCTTCCCAGATATCATGCATAGCCGGTTTTTCGACATAAACATGTTTTCCTGCCTGGCAAGCCCAAATTGTGCCCAGGGCATGCCAATGATTGGGAGTAGCGAACGACACCGCATCTATCTCCTTATCATCTAATACTTTGCGCATATCCCATTCAGTCAGCGGTTTCCCGCCACCTTTATCGATCGCCATTTTCGAACGTGAGTCAAAGAATTGTTCATCCGTATCACAGAGTGTTTTTAATCGTACATTATGGCTCTTATTCAGGTCGCACCAGGCTTCGATATGGGAAATACCCCGCCCCTGAATACCAATAACAGCTAAATTTAATCGCTCGTTCGCACCAAAAATTGAAGCATAAGACTTAGCACTGAAGCCCATACCACCAATGGCTAATCCCACACTTCCTATTACACCTTTTTTAATAAAATCCCTTCTTTTTTCCATTTTGCTTTTTATTTAAAATTGTGAGAATTAATATTAAGATTCGCGATTCTATTTTAATAAATATAGCCGGGCAAGGTGAATTTTCCAATTAGAACCTGCAAATGATGTAATTGCAGTGCGGGTAATTCCAATTAAAGCCTTAAAAGTGAAATTTCTCCCGCGTGTTTTTTTACCTTTAATATTTTCATTTAGCTAATTTAATAATTAGGGATAAATCATCTTTACAAAAGATTGAATTGATAGTACCGGCTTATCCATAATTTACAAAGATCATGAAATTTTATGGTTGATTGGGGTGCATCAGTTGATTGTCCAGGTATTATATTAAGGAATCCAGCCTTATGGAGGTTGGATACCGTGGCCGCCATTAGCTTTCCCGGTGTATATTTGACGGGTGCATTGCTAATCCAAACTTTGGAATGTTGGATACCCCGGCCAACAGCATATTTGAAAGAACCGAAAGGGGGCAATATAAAGGGATGATACCAGGAAGTAGGAATGAACTATTAGGGAAGTATTATGGAACTATGGATTTGGGACGGAGGAAACACGGAGTTGGTACGGACTATGTACGGACTTTCACTATAAAATTGTTCCTGAAATGATAATAATTCGCCGGGGAATATATATATTTAATTCTCATTTATTGCAATATTTTACCAACTCTAATATACTAATTTTTACTGGCAATTCAAAGAAATATTTTCAAATTATCCGGCAAATTTAGTAATAAGATTTGATGCCGGCGCAAAGGCAATTGGCTCAGGGGTAGCAGATCAAACCGGTCCGGGGACAGCAATAAGAGCAGCATAGTGTTTGGCAATGACGGTAGTGCCTGTCGCCTGACCGGGAGTCTTCATTTAATATTATACTTAACTAACGCAGTCCACTTTACTACATGCTATAAAGTGCATAAATAATTCTTTGTCTTCAACAATTATTTATATATTAGTTTTGACAATTCTTTTACTACTTTCCTCCCTGCTATTTTTAACACTTAAAAAACTAAAACAATGATGTCATCACGATTTCTTCCAGGGTCTTTTTTGACCGGTGTATTATTCTTTTTATCCTCCTGCAATGGAGGTGAAGAAAAGTCCATGACCGATAGTACAAGTACCGACAGTACATCAACTACAACTGCAACTACCGAAACGGTAGCTCCTTCAACTATCATCAACACCCCTCAGGGCATGTTGCTGGTAAAACACAAAGTTGGCAATTTTGCCAAGTGGAAAGCATCCTACGATGCCCATGACTCTTTGCGGCTGGCCGGGGGTATGCATAGTTATGTAATTGGCCGGGGGGTGGAAGATTCCAATATGGTGCTTGTAGCGGTAAAAACAGACGATATGGCTAAAGCAAAAGCATTTGCTTCAGACGCCAAACTTAAGGAAGCCATGCAAAAAGGGGGCGTAACTGGTAAGCCTTCGTTTTCGTTTTTGACCGCTGTCTTCCAGGACACCGTAGTTATTAATTCAGCCATCCGGTCTTTAACGACCTTTACTGTAAAAGACTGGGATGCCTGGCAAAAAAGTTTTAAAGAAGGCAACCAGGAAAGAATGGACAATGGTATAACCGACAGGGTTTACGGCCATGACGTTGACAATAATAATAAAGTAATGCTTGTAACAGCATTAATGGATACTGCGAAGGCATCTGCTTACTGGAAATCGGATATGCTGAAAAAAAGAAGGGCGGCATCAGGAGTGACAAGTGCGCCTGACAGGTTTGTGTTTCGTATAGTGCAGCGGTATTAGGCGGTATATTCCATAACAGGACTAAGGATGAACTAAGGGCGCCGCATTCCAAATTCATCCTGGTCAAGGCGTAACAATGAAGTATAGGTCTCATTGGTTAGATGTGGTTTCTTAAATTTCCTCCAGGTAAAACCGGAGGAAAAATAAGCTTATTCATTCCTGGCTTTAACCAACCCAACCTGGAAATTAAATACAATTCGGCTAAAGCCGTCGTTTGTTGCATATTGCATTATCCACAGGCTAAAGCCTGTGGCAATTCAATTCCGACGGTTCACGGTTTTTGGCTGGTAGGAACAGGCCGAGGCCTGTTCTTGCAATGCCAATGGT
>JBDTWP010000305.1:0-8816 GCA_040006615.1 Ferruginibacter sp. | reverse complement strand
TATAGAATTTTTACAAAACATAGGGCTTCACCCTATGCTATTGTATTTCGCCCTTAAGGGCTTTTTAAGTAATTTACAGTTTCTTAAAATAACCGGGAGGCAGAAATCCTCCCGGTTGCTGCCTACAATTGTTTGGGAAATATTTTTATTTCTTCAACTCATTTATCGGCACCTGTGGCACCAGTACTTTATTAACTTTTTCAACCACCACATCTTTCGCAAGATCAAATGTGGCTGTTTGCTGTATATTTTCTGATGAAGCGCCAACCTTTATTGTATAGTCGCCGGCTTCTGCAATCCATGATGTGCTTTGGGTGTCAAAAGAAGCAAGGTCTGCCGCAGTAAGTGAAAATTTCATTGTTTGTGATTGCCCGGGCAGCAACAATTTTGTTTTGGCAAATGCCTTTAATTCTTCGGCAGGCTTATCCAGCGTTTTGCCGGGAGCACTTATGTACAACTGAACCACTTCTTTACCTGCAACAGGGCCATTGTTGGTTACAGTAATGGTCGCTGAAACGGTAAACCCACCATTTACGGTTGCGGGTACTAGTTTTAACACACCATATTTAAATGTAGTATATGACAGTCCATAACCAAAAGCATATGCAGGCTTTACTTTAAACGTGTTGTAATAACGGTACCCGACATAAACGCCTTCTTCATAGGTTACTTCGGAAGGTTTGCCCCGCATGAATGCGGGTGTCACCGGTGTGGCTTCCCGGGGTAGTTCCTTACCCGGAAAATTTTTAGCAGAGGGGACATCACTGTAATCAACTGTAAATGTAGTGGCCAGTTTGCCTGATGGATTTAGTTTTCCGCTTAATAAATCTGTAATGGCATTGCCGGCTTCAAGTCCGGGCTGCCAGGCCAACAGGATAGCATCCACTTCATCTCTCCAGCCTGATACTTCTATAACACCACCAATATTAAGTACGACAATAACTTTTTTGCCTTTTGCATGAAATGCGCCGGCAATATTTTTTATAACAATCTTTTCCGTGTCGGCCAAATAAAAGTCGTTGGGCAATTTCCTGTCAGCGCCTTCACCTGCATTTCTGCCGATGGTAATAATTGCCGCATCATTATCATTTGCCGCCTGCGCCAGCGTTGTGGCATCTGCCAGCAATTCTGCTATTACGGGTGGTGCTGTAAACGAAAAGCCTCTCCTGGGCGGTCGTTTTGCCTTTTCCCCTGCCAGATAAGTTTCGTAGGCAGTTTTTAATGATCCATCTACGGCGAACCCGCCATTTCTTAATCCCTGCGCAAGGTTTATAGTGTATGGTTTGTTTACATCGCCGCTGCCTGTGCCGCCTGCGATAATATCGTAGGAAGTATTGCCGAACAAGGCTATCTTTTTGGCGGTTTTCAAAGGCAAGGCATGTTGATCATTCTTCAATAGCACCATGCCTTCCGTGGCGGCTGAACGGGAAACGAGTGCATGGGCATTAAGGTCCGGCATGTTTGAATATTTATATTTTTTGAACCCGGGGGATACCAGTATGATTTTCAATATCCGCTCCACATTTTTATCCAACTGTGCCATATCAAGGCTGCCGTTTTTTATTGACTCTACAATTTTCTTCGACTGGTCTGCATTACCGGGCATTATCAGATCGTTGCCAGCCTTCATTTGTGCCACAGGATCGATTCCGCCGAACCAGTCAGTCATTACAAAACCTTTAAAACCCCACTCATCCCTCAATATGGTTGTGATGAGGTCGGGCCTTTCTGATGTATAGGTGCCATTTAATTTATTATAAGACGACATTACTGTCCAGGGCTGTGATTTTTTTACTGCGATCTCAAAACCTTTTAAATATATTTCTCTCAACGCCCTTTCGCTTACAATAGTGTTTACGGTGTTCCTGTTGGTTTCCTGGTTATTGGCGGCATAGTGCTTGATGGATGTACCCACGCCTTTTGACTGGATACCGTTTACTATGGCTGCGGTTATTTCACCTGCAACTAACGGGTCTTCAGAATAGTATTCAAAATTTCTGCCTCCCAACGGGTTGCGGTGAATATTCAATGCGGGGGCAAGAATAATATCGGCACCATAGTCCCTTATTTCCTCCCCGAATGCAATACCCACTTTCTTGACCAACAGCGTATCCCAGGAAGAGGCGAGTAATGTACCAGAAGGGAAAGCGGTGGCATAATAGGTGACGGAACTGTCTTTATTTCTTATGGGCGAAATGCGTATGCCAGCGGGGCCGTCTGCCACAGTGATGGAAGGAATGCCAAGCCGGTTGATGGCATGTGTTCTGCCTGCAGCGCCGGGCACTTTTTCCGGGATATCATCTACAGGGTCTATTGGAGGCAATTGGATCCCGGGAGGTGCAGCATTGGCTGTATCCCGCCTTGCATTCATGCCTGTATCCCTTCTGGGTGGCACAGGGCTTTGAAAGCGAAAGCCCATACCTACTACAAGCTTCGCCTTTTCTTCTATCGTCATGGCGCTGATTACATCTTTAACGGAGCTTTTTCCAAGTTGCGGGGCAGTATTTTGTGCAGGAAGAGGGGTTGAGAAAAAAACCGCTGCAAAAAACATAAAAGAACAGGTTATTTTTTTTGTGGAGGTATTCATATAGCGATCAGTTTATTAAAAAATAATGCAAAATTACAACGATTCAATCGTATTTGTCACCTATATTCTTCCCTCATTGACCTACTGTATTTTAGGATACATATTTGTTCTGCCTTTATCCGTTCAAAATAAATTTTCCTATCCTGGCGTACCGCGGCTGTCTCTTTTTCTATGTATTTGAAATTTTGACCGTTTAAAATGAATGGGGGACCAAAAAAGTTAAAAGAATTTCCGGGACCTCCGCCGCTGTGGAGCAGGTGCTCCTAAAAAGACATGCCATTGCCACTACTGCTGCCTCCGCTGGTGGATGTTCTTTTAATACTCGCCCCGATTAAACCACCGGTTCCAATACGAAGGCGGGTAATTCCTCTCCGGCCCTCCTGGTAGGCCGTTACAAAATCAACCCTGAATATTTTCAGGATATTTTCCAGGCCCACAAATAATTCTGAATAGTTGCTGTTCTCATTCATAAAAAATGCATTTCCACCAACTACTAAATTCCAGTTCAAACGATTAAATAGTGGGATTTTGTTGGTCAGCAGGCCGTTTAAATGATGTTCAAGGTGAACGATGCTATAAAAAGTTGCAATGGTGCTATTGGCATAATAAGACGCCAATTGAAAACTGTTGAGGTATTCGCTTGCTGATAATGAGCTGTTGCCGTTGAAGTGTTGATAATCCTGGATGAATACGGTTCTTCGGTTTATAAACCCGCCCACACCTATTTTATAATTTAAATTACCGGCAATCTTAAAATTCTTTTCTCCAAAAACGGTGAAGCGCCACTTATCGAAATTTACATCACTTCCTAAAATACCGTTAAAGCCCCTGGTGTAATTAAGACTGAATGTGGGCAGTTTTGAACCAATCGAAATCTTCCTATTTGGAAACTGTATAAATTTCTGGCCTGGTTTGATACTCAGGTCTAAACTCAGTAATACAGCCTGGTGCCGTGTAAATCCGGTTGCGCTTATCTTTTCATACGGATAATTGGGGGTAATATTTACGCTATCCCGTTTGAAAAAAGTATAGCTGGTGGTATTGCTGAGCGGTATCCTATCTTCATACAATGCATTCATATTAAAATGCAGTCCGTTTTCAAACCTTTTGCTATACCCGACAACCGTGAAAATATTTTCATAGATCTTCATAAAATTATCTCCATAGAACAATGTATTAATGCTATTGATGAGGGGGGTGATGGGACTTTCTTTATTAAATTGAGTAACCCGTGTACCCGCAGAAAAATTCCATGCATGCCGCCTCAGTCGTTCATCTGTATCAAGATCCTGGGTACGCACACCAATATCAACCCATGCATTTAAATGCTTATTGCTGAAGCCATAGCGGATGTTTGGATGGATTGAAAGATCATGACGCGACTTTTTAAGGAATTTCTCAAAATACCCTCCTGTATTGAGCACTACTCCTTCCACTGTATTGTATTCCAGTTTTTGAATTAACGACCCTACACCCCACCGGTAGGTGTTGATGCTACTGTAGTGGGTGCGGCTAATACCAGTCCAGAATACATCATAAGGTTTTAATTTTCCCTGTTGTTTCTTTAGGGAATCAATGGATTGTTTGCTCAACATAGAGTCTTTTCTAATTTCATAGAGGCTGTCTTTTACCTGGTAATCTTTTACTTCTTCCTTTTCAAGCGGCATCGGACGGATGGTATCCCAATATGCTTTTGGTTTTTTATTTACGCCCGTGTCGTATTTGATTATCACTTTATCAAAATACTTTTTTGCAAAAACAGGACTAAGGTTATAGTTGGAATAAACATTTACAAAATTCGCTACCGCGTCTATGCCAAACTGGTTAAAATTAAAATGCAACAATTGATTTTTTACCCTCCACACGTCATTATTTACAGGCACATGAAATTGTGTTATCTGCAGAGTATCTATAATTTCGAGCTGTGACTTTTTAGTTAATAACAGATCGACACTATGTATGCGCCAGTCTCCATCGGTGATATTGATCACACCTGAAAACAAGGGTTCGTAATTTCTCCGGGGCGTTACCCGGATGCTGTTGATCTCTTTCCCGTTTTCCCAAAAACTGCCCAGAAATTTGAACCGGTAAAAACCGATTGCTCCATCCGCTATAGGGGAAACAAAACCCCGTGGATTCAATCTTTCAGTAAAAACAGTCACGTTGTTTTGATAAAATGAAATGAAAGTTGGAAAGGTGATACCAAATCCGCCGCTACCGCTTACCCTGCTGCTTTTCACTTCCAGTTTAAATTTATCCGGCAGTTCCGTTGCAATTTTTGAAATTGATTCAGATAAGTAAATGATTCCCTGGCCCATTGTATCTAATCCCATATCCTGCCGGCTTTCCTCGGGCACTTTACGCCCGAGTATTTTTTTTGGCAGCCTACGAAGTTTCATCATGTCTTTCGTATAAAGGTCGCAGGTAAATGCATTCACCTGTTTACTATAGCTCTCCCGTTTTTTTATAGCGGCCCTAATTATGGCATAGGCGGGATCTTCGTCGGTATTTTTTACCACCACTTCTTTCAATACTAATTTTTGTTCGGATAACACAAATGAAATTTCCTCATCCTTAGTAGTAATGGTTATTTCTTTTTCCTTTGCGGTATAACCAATATGCTGGCAAACCACCGTGTAAATACCGGGTGAAATGGCAATAGAAAACCTCGCCCGATTATTGGCGCTTGCGCCAATAGTGGTCCCTTTTATCGTGATTGAGGAATAGGGTAATAATTCACTTTTATCATTGAATACGGTACCAAAGATTTTTTGTGCAGAAATACTGACCGACATTGATATAAAGAGCAGGATTAAACTTGTTCGCATAATTTGTATTGACTATCAACGAAATTAAGGGGAATTTGTTTTAATTGATAATTGATAATTGATAATTGATAATTGATACACGGGGTTTGGTCATTCAACTCAGGCTTTCAAACATGGTCCTACTGTTGTGGGTGTCATAAATAATGGTCATTTCTTTGATTTTGCCCTGTTC
Organism: Ferruginibacter sp.; assembly: GCA_040006615.1. Classification (GTDB taxonomy): domain Bacteria; phylum Bacteroidota; class Bacteroidia; order Chitinophagales; family Chitinophagaceae; genus Ferruginibacter. The sequence goes on along the minus strand of JBDTWP010000305.1, from coordinate 3,229 downwards.
GTTAAATTGAAAAACGTCGATACATTCAAAAAGGGTTATCGCGCCACTTTTTAAAATCCATTGGTACCTGAAATGTGCTGCATACAAATCCGGTTTATCAAGGGAGTTGAATATGTTCAATAAAGTAATTTCCGATTGGTATGTGTCGGAAAATAATCTCTTAAAAAAAGCTTTTGCTAATGAATCGCCATACAGGGGAGAATGTATGATCGCATCATCACTAAATAATTGCAGAATTTTCTCCGGATTGCCTGACTCCAGGCCATCAAGGTATTGTTGAATAATATGGTTCAAGGTTACAATATAAAAAAACTAATTGGCTTATTAAAGTATTGCACAAATTGAAAATTGATAATTGATAATTGATAATTTGTTTTAATTGATAATTGATACCATCTGATCGTTCAACTCAGGCTTTCAAACATGGCCCTAATGTCATGGGTGTCATAAATAATGGTCATTTCTTTGATTTTGCCCTGTTCGTTAAATTGAAAAACGTCGATACATTCAAAAAGGGTTATCGCGCCACTTTTTAAAATCCATTGGTACCTGAAATGTGCTGCATACAAATCCGGTTTATCAAGGGAGTTGAATATGTTCAATAAAGTAATTTCCGATTGGTATGTGTCGGAAAATAATCTCTTAAAAAAAGCTTTTGCCAATGAATCGCTATAGAACTAAATGACATTGGGCCGCGGCCTGTTCCTACAATACCCATTAGATGATTATACCCTAATATTGCCGGGTAGATCATGGCTCATAGGTTTTTACTTTCCGGAATTTAGAAAATCAGCATTCCAGATCACCGCTTCCTCACCCAGCTTCCGGCGAGGGCTGCGAAACCCGCCACCAGCGCACCGATCAATGCTGTTACTGAGATCAATAATCCGGGACTATCTATAGTTAGAAACAACACAGATATTTTATGCGCCAGCAAATGATTGTTATTGCTACTTATATACCAGGACAATGTTCCCCATAATAAAAACAAAGCAATAAAGCCCGTAAGAAAGGATTTGCCGGGATGTTGCGGAATTAAGGCTGCTACTAAAAAAGCTACAATTGCAATTGTCCACCACGGCAGGTATATGCATGTGGCAACGCTCAGTAATGCGATGAGGACTATTGAAACGATAAATTTCATGACATAGATTTGAAAACAGGAATAAATGTGAAAATGTAAAAATTAAAATACATGGGTGCATTTCAAATTGTCGCTGGGTCGTGGTCGGTGGGGACACCGACCACGGCTAACTGCCCTGGTTGGTGTCCCCACCAACCAGCGACAATTTGAAATGCACCCAAATACATTCCTAACCTGATATTTACATTTTCCATTTTTCACTTTTGTTAATTATTAAAACTCATTCTCCACTTTACCCTTTGATCCTTCTCTTCTCCCCTTTCCATCATCCACAATGTATAGTATTCGCCTACTGCCCATTTGTTTATAAAATTATCATAGAACCTGCTGCCCGGGTTTCCACTTTGTCCACCCGGATATACTCCGTAAGCGACGGTTTGGGGAGTAAGGCTTACGATCATTCTCCAACTGGGACCATGGTCTGATTTGGCTGCGTTGATGCAATGCAAGCCTCCGCCAATTGGCAGGTTTGAACGGCTCAGTGTGGGCAGTTTGAGAAGATGCTTTACACCGGTCGCCTTATATTTCGCCCATTCAAGCCTGTCATTATTTTGTGCTTTTGTCAATTCAACCATAGAGGTTTTAAAAGCAGCCGTTACTTCATCTGCCAATGTTTCCTTTTGGGTGGTTTCTATATTATCCAGAAACCGGTAGGCAGAATCGTTTAAAATGCCTTGCAGTAAATTACTTTCGAAAGGACGTAAAATTACTTTAGGGGCATTTTTAAACTCATCATCAAAAACAATATGGTCAAAATTATTCCAAAGAACCGCAAATACAGTAGCCGCTTCTGAATTGGGAGCATTATTAAAATCCCATGCCTTTAATATATCGAGGTATTGTTTTTCCGCGTCGCTTAAATCATTTTCCCTGATATTTTTTAAGAAGACCGGCGTGGCCATTTCTGCGAAAACATTGTAATTATCAGTTTGTAAGGTCATCATATCCTGTGGTGTGATATTGTTCATCGAGTTCAGTTTCCGGTTGATGATGATGCCCCGATAAATGGGATAGCCACGCCCCAGGTAATATGGATAGGCAGAATCAGCAGGATCCTGGTTTGCACTGCTTACAAAACTTCTTTCCGGATTATACTGAAAAGGAGTTTCTTCGGATGGTATCATGCCTTGCCACATATAGCTACTATCTGAACCGGGCATTACAAAATCGCCCTGGCCCTTCCATTTAGCGGGCCACTCCCCCTGCGTTCGAATGGCGATATCACCAGTTTTGGTTGCAAAAACGAAATTCTGACCGGGTGTTTTCATATTTCCGACGGCATCTAAATAATCCGTGTAGTTCCTGGCATGATTGAGTAAGATAAAGGCTTTTACTTCATTGCTTTGATCATGCGCTTTCCAGCGCACCGCAAAGTACCTTGAATTAGAGGACCTGCCACCGCTAAAGGTCTTGTCATACATCACCGGCCCAAATACCGTATATGCCACCGTATCAAAATAAGTAGCTGAATCCTTCACTTTAATTGCTTCATACCTGAATTCAGTTTTTTTCCAGGCGCTATCAAACCAATACTCCTGCCGGCTGTCATCCCTAAATTTAATTTCATAATAATCCCTCACGTCCCTGCCGCCATTGGTGACACCCCAGGCACAATTCTCATTGTATCCAATAGTAACACCGGGCGCGCCAGGAAATGTTACACCATACACATTGTATCCAGGCGCATTCAGTTGCATTTCAAACCAGAGTGAGGGAAGGTTTAAACCGAGGTGGGGATCGTTGCATAAAATTGGTGCTCCGGTTTTTGTTTTGGATCCACACACAGCCCAGTTATTGCTGCCATTGTCCTTATCAGGTTTTTCTTCCTGTGTAACGGCGATTTCTTTGTTGTTGAAATAAACAGAATCCGAGTCTGCAGGAGCTTTCAGCAACAATTTGGGTTGGTTATATACGGTACCTTTAGGTATCACGGGGTCAAGGGAATCCTGATGCAGGGGATATAGTTTTGCAAAATCTTCTTTATTGAAAAAACTTTTTGCATTCGTCATTTCAAAATCATCTTCACCCCCCGCCAAGTTTTCCGACATATTCTTTAAGAACAGGGCGGACTTGAGGTTTGACCAT
>JBDTWP010000304.1:0-8916 GCA_040006615.1 Ferruginibacter sp. | reverse complement strand
ATCAAGAAAAAAAAGAAAATGAAGCCTAACCTATTATCAGCTTAGGTTTGCGAATATTATACCTAATGCTATTAATTTATTATCGTAAGATTAAATTTTTTCCGGTTACAACCGTAAACTTGGCACCCGGTCCAATGATCAGCGGCGAATTCAATATACAGTCAGTTCCGGGGTTCGAGCTTACAATAATTTCTGACCCGGCAGGTAACGGTGAAGGAGGAATTGTATTATAACTCCAGTTGGCAGGATCATTCCAGTTTCCACTCCCGATAAATGTATAAATATTAGCTGGCTGATAAATGTAAACATGGTATTCGCCCGGTTGCAGGGTGATGCTTTGTGCTGCAACCGCCAGGTTAAATGTATTTCCTGTTGTTCCGTTAATTCCTGTCCCCGACCCATTGGCCAGGTAATTATACCAGTTACCGGTTGTTTGAAAAGTGATTGGCCGGGTTTGTTGCACTACATCAAAATTAGCTATTACCGTAACCCGCATTCCCGTTGCGGCAGGATCCGCTATTTGGAAACGCTTAAATAAACCGCCGTTATCACTGAAATTATAACTGAATATGGTATTGTTGAAAACATCAGGATTTGATAATCGAAGATTGATGAGTTTAGCATAAGCATTAAATAACTTTACCCGGTTGGGGTCAGCCATATATTCCCAATGTGGAGCCTTATTGGCAGTTCTTCCGCCCGCGGAATTTATTGAACTGTCATAACCTCTTTCTCCAAATTGCCAGATCATTTTTGGCCCGGGTACGGTGAAGAAAACTGCTGCTGCTGCTGCTTGTCTTTCAAGTGCCGTGGCCAGTGTTTTTACATTATATCCGCCGGAGTTATTACCATACTGAATATTTTTATACATGAGCCTTTCTTCATCATGGCTCTCCATATAGCCCATTTCGCCTGGAGTAGAAAACTGCTCCTGGCCGCTTTTGTAAACAATTTTAGAAAAATCGGAATTTGTATTGTATCCCATGGTGCACTGATTATAGGCAGGATTATTATTTCCCCATAACATAAAACCACGCTTTAAATACTCTTGCTCCTCAGAACGGTATTGGCCCAAAAATTCCAGTATCATATAGGTACCAGGGAATTTGGGAATGATAGAATCATAATACCTTGATAAATTATTAACCCGGCTTGAATCATAATCTTCAACCGTAGTACCATCAGAAACTTTTTGAGTAAAGCCTTTTGCAAGATCAAATCGGTAACCGTCTATCTTATATTCCTTTATCCAATATTCCAGCGCCCTCGCCACCCAATATTGAGTAGCGGCGGTTGTATGATTAAGATCATTGAATACGCTGTATGGATGGGGTGCATCGGGGTTGAGCCATGGATTATTTGCAGCGGGCCGGTTATTGGCAGCATCCCAGTATAATTTACCCTCCGGCGCGTTAAAAGCATCCAGTTGATTGTACACCACATCCAGGATTACGGCGATGCCATTCTTATGACAGACGTCAATAAATTCTTTAAATTTATCTTTGGTTCCGTAAGCTTTATCCAGCGCCAGATAAAATACAGGATTATATCCCCAGCTTTCATTTCCGCTGAATTCGCTCACCGGCATTAATTCAATGGCATTGATACCCAGTCTTTTAAAGTAACTGACGGTGTCAATCAGCATCTGGTAATTACGGGCATCTCCAAAATCCCTTACCAGTAATTCATAGGTAATCAAATTCCGCTTATCTGGTTTCACAAAGTTGGTTACCTTCCAGTTGTATGGAGTAGCACAGGTTTGCAGTACGCTGACGATCCCGTTGGTTCCTGCAGATACATTGGAATTGGAAGGATATGGCTTAAGTCCGGGATAAGTTGTAGCAGGAATAAATTGATCATTCCAGGGATCAAGCACTTTTTCTGAATAGGGATCTGCTATATATATGGTGTTATCAACCAGGTATTCAAATGCATATTCTGTACCGCCGGTAAGCCCGTGAATAGTTAACCAGTAATAATTCCCGTCGGAGGTCTTGTTCATCTGGAACTGGGCCTGGGGCGACCAGTTGTTATTGGGGAAATCACCCAGTACCACTGAATTGGCCTTATTGGGCGCATATAAAACCAGTGTAACTGAATCACAGCCCGGCCAATAATTTATCCCCTCTTTTACACCTGGGGGCAGCGCTGAAATATTGTTGGCGGGAGGCAAATAAAACTGGATTGTATCATAATAACTTATTCCCGCCACTACCATTTCAGCAACAATTCTCTGGTTACCGGTACCGGCAACGGTTGGATTTCCGGAAATGGAAGCGGTACCTGTTACGGGGCCGCTAATTTTCGTGCCATTAAAATACAGGTTCAATGTTCCATTCGTACCGGAAGCTACCGCCGTAACAGCTACAGGTTGTCCTACAGTAGCGGTAACCGCCTCATTTGATATATTAAAGGATGGAATTATAAACGGTTGGGTAAACTGGATATGGTTTCCCCCGGCAGGATAAACTGGTATAAACATATCGCTGCCATCTGTATTTTTTTGCGACTTTGTCCCGGCGTCATCCCTGAAAAGTAAAGCTATTTTCAAAATAGTTTCGGCTGCAGGTACACCCCCTGCAACTGCGTTAAAATAGGCCCTTGGATTGGTAATGGTAAACGACCATTTATTATTACCTAAAGAAGTGGCTGTGGGTCCGGTAGTGGATCCCCAGGTAGTTGACACATATCTCCAGTTTGTAGTTCCGGAACTTAAATTAGTGATTACCCCTAAATGCATATAGACGGTACCGGTATATCCCAAAAGGCCCTGGTTGCCTCTTGTGGCATCTACTGTGATCGTAATGGTGGAATTATCATCTGGAAATTGTGGCGACCAGGAAAGTAATTGAGCGTCCACAACCGCAACCCAAAAAATGAAACTGAGTAAACTGACACTCTTTTTCATATAGCAATTCATAAAGCGTATTTAATGTGTAAATTAAACACATTATTTGCATATGGCAATAAATTATTTTCTTTTATTTTTTATGATAGCAAACATGAGTTCAAAAAAGTGATAAAAATTGGCAGTTGCTTTTCGCCGATGAACCTATGTGTTCCATGTTCTTATATGGTTCAATTAAAAATATTTTTATGTATTACAACCTGCTTTGAAGAATAAAAACTTCTGCCAGGGTTAAAAATCAACAAGATGTTGTGAGCTTTTTTTAGCCCAGTCCCTTTGAAATAAGCTAAGTACTTCAGAAATTGCAGTCAGAAAACAAAATGTTATGAAGAATAGAATAAGGTTATCGTTTAGGCTAAGAATGATACAGAGGAAATCGGGAAAAAATATGTGATTGAGCAGTGCCGTTGCGCATTTTATTGTGTCAGGTTAAAGCCATTTAAATTTTTTATTTTTCAATTTGATTTTCCTTTTCTCATATTTGCTTTTAATATAATAAAGCATGGGTTCCTGATTTTTAACATTGAAGCAGTAAATCAACTATGTATCACCAACAAAAAACAACATCACTTCAGCAAAAAACTGCTGAGTGGTTACAATCGATTAATGCAGTTGATAAAGCCGGAATAGCGGCGGCTGATATTGAGGAACTGAGGGATGTTCTCAGGTTTCACGAATACCGGTATTATGTGCAAAACGATCCCCTCATCGGTGATTTTGAATATGATACCCTGTATAAATTATTACAAAGATTTGAAAAGGAGCAACCGTCTTTGATTACACCCGATTCTCCCACACAGAGAGTTGGGGCAGGTTTGGTCAGTGAATTTTCCAAAGTAGAACACCTGGTTCCCATGTTATCCCTTGAAAACTCGTACAATGCGGCTGACCTGTTGGATTGGGATAGAAAGGCCAGGGAGCTATCAGGCATTGATGAGATCGAATATTGTGTAGAACCAAAATTTGACGGGGCCAGTATTTCTTTAATCTATGAGAATGACATGCTGGTGCGTTCAGCCACAAGAGGCGACGGCATAGTGGGGGATGAAATTACCCTTAATACAAAACAAATAAAATCTGTACCGCTTTCTGCAAGATTCAGTAGCTATGGTATGGATCAAATAGAAATAAGAGGCGAAGTACTCATCAATAAAAATAATTTTAAAGCATACAATGATAAGCTGATAGAAGAAGGTATTCCCCCATTCGCCAATCCAAGAAATTCGGCGGCAGGTTCTTTGCGCATAAAAGATACGGCAGAGGTGGCCCGGAGAAACCTGGAAGTTTTTTTATACCATGTAAGTTATGCCACCACTACTGACCAAGTGGTACTAACTACCGGCAATCAAATGGAGCAAAGCCAGGTGAGGGCCCCGGAACAGATAACAAACAATCAACCACCGCAAACTCATTCCGGAATGCTGGAAATGCTTTGGGACCTTGGTTTTAGAAGTCCGAAAAAAGAAATGGTAGTGGTAAAGACCATTGACAGGGTAATTGCACATGTGGAAGCGTTTGAAACTAAAAGGGATGGCCTTCCTTATGAAATAGACGGGATGGTTATAAAGGTTAATGATCTGAACTTGCAGGAAAGGCTTGGAATGACGTCTCACCATCCACGTTGGGCGATTGCTTTTAAATTTAAAGCGAGACAGGGAACCAGTAAATTAATCTCTGTAGAATTCCAGGTTGGAAGAACGGGTGCTGTAACACCAGTTGCCAAGATAGCGCCTGTACTGGTTGGAGGCGTTACGGTAACCAGTATTTCCATTCATAACGAAGAATACATCAAAGAAAAGAACCTGCTGCTCGGAGACACTATTCTAATAGAACGCAGTGGTGACGTGATACCGCAGATAGTAAAATCATTTGCTGAATTAAGAACCGGAAATGAAAGCAATATCCGGTTCCCTACAAACTGCCCGGTTTGTGATCATCCCTTATTCAAACCCGCCGGAGAAGCTGTGTGGCGATGCATCAATATCAATTGCACCGCACAGGTAGTTGAAAGGATCATCCATTTTGTAAGTAAGGATGCGATGGATATAAAAAGCTTTGGGGAGGCTAATGTGCGCAGGTTTTATGAAATGGGTTTATTAAAAGACGTTCCTGGCATTTACCGTCTTTCTTTTGAAGCCATCGGCAAATTAGAGGGTTTTGGCAAAAAATCCATTGATAATTTACAAACAGCCATTGAAAATTCCAAATCACAACCGCTGCACCGGTTGATTTATGGGCTGGGCATCCGTTATTGCGGAGAAAACACTGCTAAAACTTTGGCTAATGCAGTAAACCATCTATTTGATTTTAAAAATTTTAGTGAAGAAGAATTACAAAACCTGGATGACGTTGGCGTAAAGGTAGCGGGAAGCATTTACCGGTTTTTTCATGATGCCGATAACCTGGCCATGCTTGAAGACCTTGAGCAATTGGGCATTTCATTGAAAAATCAGAAAAAACAGGTTGGTGTAAATAATTCATTCTCCGGGCAAACATTTTTATTTACAGGCAGCCTGGTCCAATTGAAAAGAAGTGATGCGGAAGAAACAGTAGAAAGGAACGGAGGCAAAATACTAAGTGGTGTTAGCAGCAAATTAAATTACCTGGTTGTAGGAGAAGATGCCGGAAGCAAATTAGAAAAAGCAAAAAAAATTCAGTCGATAAAAATAATTAATGAGGAAGATTTCATAAAAATGCTACCTACTTAGTGGATTTTTTTTATATATTTATATGGAAGCCTTTCTTTTAAAACAAAATTTCGTGAAGGCAGCACTTTGAGCCTGCACTATATAAGTTAAAATCATATGTAAATGATTAAGAAAATTCCGGGCGAAACGTGGAAACAACTTCAGTTTAGTGGCCACAAACAACTCCGCAAAAAGTATGCGGTCTCTTCAACGGGCCGTGCCGCCAGCTATAACAAAGATGTAACTGAAGACGGGAAAATTTTAAACGGGTCACTTACTTCGGGCTATCGAACGCTGAACCTGCACCTTGAAAATGGCAACGGAACAATTTACCTGCATAGAGAAATAGCAAAACTATTTTGCAAAAAAACTTCCCCGAAGTATAAATTTGTAATTCATCTCAATCACAAGAAAGAGGATAATAATTTAAAAAATCTTAAGTGGGCTACGATAGAAGAAGTGGGAAGTCACCAGCAAAACAGCCCTCAAAAAATCGCTTATAAAAAACGGCAGGCAAATAAAACCGAAGGGCTTAAATTGAATGTAACAAAAGTGAAGTCAATTAAAGAAGCAATAAATAATCCAAAACGCAAACTAACCTATAAACAAATGGCAATGAAATACAATGTAAGTGAAATGACACTATATAGGATTAAGAGTGGCGAGAACTGGGGCAAAGTAAAATAATAAAGACCGGAAATAATAAAAGGAATTGGTCATGAGGTCCAATTCCTTTTTTATTGGTTTAAACCAAAAACAATAAAAGATATGTTACAATTAACAACCATAAATTTCCTAAAAGACCTTCAAAGGAATAACAATAAGGCCTGGTTTGAGGAGAACCGCAAAATATACGAGGCAGCAAAAGAGGATCTGCAAAGTATGGTAGCGGATTTGATCCCTGCCATTGCAATATTTGATGAACCTATCGGGAGTTTGGCAGTGAAAGATTGTACATTCCGGATAAACAGGGATGTACGATTTAGCAAGGACAAAAGTCCTTACAAGAATAATATGGCCGCCTATTTTAGCCGTGGCGGTAAAAAAGCGAGTGTGGCGGGTTATTATTTTCACTGCGAGCCAGGGAAAAGTTATGCTGCCGGGGGGTTTTATAGCCCCATGCCAAAGGAACTTGCCAAAATAAGACAGGAAATCGATTACAGTTTTAATGAATGGAAAACGATCATTACCAATAAGACATTCAAAAAATATTTTCCGGAAGGTGTGTATGGTATAGCGTTACTGGTGAGGCCACCAAAGGGATATGATGAAAATAACCCGGCTATTGAATACCTGAAAATGAAGCATTTTATAGTAAGTAAACCTTTTAGTGATGCTGAGTTGCAAAGCAAAAAGCTTGTGAAGGATGTCGCAAAAGTGTTTGAAACAATGAAGCCCATGATCGATTTTCTCAACCGGGCGGTGGAATAAATTCCATAGCTCTTCAGGGCCGGGTTTTTAATAGCCGGTGGTTCTCCAGGTTATTGTTTTAAAACGGGACAGTCTAATGGGTTGCTCTTTCCAAAGCGGAATAATAAGCCAATAGTATGTGAATGGTAGAAATCTTTTTTATCCGGATTGGCTCCAAGGCTAAATCCATCAAGGTAATCGGTGAAAGTATACCTGAAATTAGTTTCTGCGGTCAATGATAATTTTGATGTCAGGTAAAACTCCGTACCCAGCCCCATTGGTATTACAAGTGCAGCTCCCGGCGGAGTGTGGTTATTATCAGCCCTGAGGCCATTCAATATATTGGTTGACCTTGCAAAGTAATGGTCATTGAATTTACTAAAATCGCGGTTTATTCTTAAGAAGCTCAGGCCGAGCCCTCCAAATACATACGGTGAAAATCTTTGCTTTAGCTCATTGCTATTATTGCTGAACATATTCCAGACCAGCAATTCTGAAATTTCAACCAGGGGCGTAGTAAAGTTATAATTGCGTTGTTGTCTCCATGCAGGGCTACTATAACTGGCATCATTCCCATACAATCTTCCAACGGCCAGGTTAGTGCGCAAAAGAAATGAGGGGTTCAATATCCTTGAAACATAAACACCGATTGCAGGTTTGATCGTCTTATACGAACCCAGGTCTGAAGGGTTAAGATCGCCCTGGTAAACAAAAATTCCCCCGTTTACACCTACCTGCCATTTATTTAGGCTTACCTGAGCCTGTGTTCCCGGAATACTTGTAATAAATAAAAAAGCTATAAATACTATTGCCTGTATGGTGTAATTCATGGGCCTGTTTTTAGAATTAATAATAAATTCCCATACAGTCAGCGAAAATTTGGTAAAAATGTGCAGGTAGCTATCAATTCATATTTGGAGAGGGATAAATGAGAGTTTTTAGATACAATTTCATTGAACCAGGTATAATGCTTTAATCAATAAAAAATTGCCCCGGAATTTCATAAAGAAATCCTAAAATAAGACAGTATGATGTCTGATTACCTTTTTCATTTAATATTAACAAAGAAAATTATAACTAATTACACCTGTAAGGAGGTATCGATAGACGAAGGTTTTTAACGTACAAATAAAGTAAAGTGGCCTTTAAAAAAGAGTGGCCAGAGATAAAAATCTCCGGCCTTGCTTACCTCTGAAACCACAAGAAAAAACGTTACAATATTTTTATAAAGATATATAATCGTAAAAAACAACACACAGATAGATGATACTATTGGGATGGGCTTTCATTAAGATTGGAGAAAATTTGGTCACTGAGCAGGCTGTAAATGTAGTAATTTTCTTTAATAAATATTATTTTTTTTTATAAGAATTTTTTAATGCTGTCCAAAATTAAGATTTTTCTGACACAACCTGCGCCTGCAGAGGATAAAGGACGCAGTGAATCGCCCTGCTTTTTCTCCGCAAGCCGGTTTCCAACGCAACCAATCATGAATTCTTTAATGAACAGCGCGGGATCTGAATACTTTCCTTTTAGCAGTTAAGTAAAAGAAGCAGGCTAAAAAACTAATAAGTGTTAGTTTTGTACAAAATGATCCCGGCAATGGCTAAAATTACAACCAATAATAATGACACAAAAAAAGAAGTGATCATTCAAAATGCGGCATTGCTTTTTAAATCAAAAAGTTATACGGCTGCATCTATGAGGGAACTGGCGGAAATGCTTGGTGTGGAAGCCCCCAGTTTGTATAACCACATTGAATCGAAAAGTGAATTATTACAAGCCATTTGCTTTAAGGTAGGAAATAAATTTACCCTGCAGATCAAAATGATCGAAAACAGTTCAATTGCAATAACCGCAAAAATAGAAGCCATCATTCGTTTTCATATTCAAATGATGTTGGAAAATTTT